>JABDGD010000004.1 GCA_013286205.1 Candidatus Firestoneibacteriota bacterium
AAATAGTTAAAAACCGCTGAAATTAAACCTGTTTATGCCGAAAACAATGCGTCATGTGATCATTCACCATGCCCACGCCCTGCATATGGGCGTAAACAACAGTCGGACCCAAAAATTTAAAACCTCTTTTTTTCAAATCCTTGGCCCAGGCTTCGGCTTCTGGAATCACCACGGGATAGTCTTTCAACGTCTTAAACCGGTGCTTAATCGGTTTATTCTTCACCCACTGCCACATGTATTTGGAAAAGGAGCCATATTCTTTTTGAATTTCCATGAAGAGCCGGGCGTTCGTGATGGTTGAGGCGATTTTTAGCCGGTTACGCACAATACCCGCATCCTTCATCAGTCGGGCTCTGTCCTTGGCCGTAAACTTCGCCACTTGGCGGTAATCAAACCCGGCGAAAGCCTTGCGGAAATTCTCCCGCTTATGAAGAACCGTACGCCAGGAAAGACCCGCCTGAAAAGCTTCGAGGACTAAAAACTCGAATAGCTTTCGGTCGTCGCGAACCGGCTTACCCCACTCTTTGTCGTGATAGGTAATCATCAGGGAATCTTCTTCCCCGGGCCAGGAGCAGCGTTTGAGTTTGGTTTTCATAAGAAGTCTTCCTGTGGGGTTATAAGGAAAGGTCAACCGCGCCGTCGCCGTCGATCGCCACCCGGCCTTCAATGCCGTAGTCGCTCACAAAGGCTTCCTGCATCTTCATGGAAGTCACATTGATCTTCAAGGCCACATGGGGCCCCAGTCTGCGGTTGAGCATCTTATCCAGCTTCACGCGCAGAGCTTCCAGGTCTTTACCCACCGGAATCACCGCGTTCTTGCGCAGGGCGGCCTTCATGCCGTCACCGTCCAAAAAGTCTACCATCTGCACCAGGAAGTCGCTGGACTTGATGTCAAAATCCATATCCGGAAAATCAATCGTCTGGGTCTTCGCATGGTAGGTCGGTGTGCCTAACAGATAAACCGTCAGATGAGCCGGTTCTTTGGAAAGATTCAATAACGGCGAGTAGTCCACATTCGCTTCCACTACGACCTTTTCACCCGCGCCATAAATGCGCACGCTCTTCAGGCGCACGTTGTAATCTTCCCCGCCGGGCAGGGCCATATTCACGATACCGGTCTTGGGCGCCATGAGCAGTTGGTTGACCTGGTCGAATTTGATTTTCAAGTTGGTGACAATATGAAAACCTTCGCCGCCCGGAATATAGTCTTGCAGCGGCGGCAGTTTGACTTTTTTAGTAACCGGTTTTTCGCCGATGATCACCCGGGGCACAGCGTAAAGTTCAAAGACTGTTTCCATGCGGGGGTTCTTGGGGTCTGGAATAATCCGCGTGTCGCCCACGCTCAAATGATGCGGAAAAACCTGCAGCCACACACCGTCACCGATCAAAATCGGTTCCTGTAGCTGCTCCCACGCGTCCTTAAATTTCTTCTCCATGTTGCTGACGGCCTTGAGGTCTTCGTTAAACTTGTTGGTCCCCTTGCGCAGCAGTTTCTCACCCTTCTTCGCCTCGGTTTGCACTTCAGCCTCAATAGTATTTTCTTTAAAGTCCGGCGCTTCCACATGCCAGTCTTTCCATTGAAGCGATGAGCCGACTTTAGTTTGCAGATGCTTTTCCGCCGCTTCTTCTGCGGCCTCGGCCTGGGCGTTGGGTTGTCCTTGATAGTGCAAATGCATCTTGGCGGTCATGTGAGTATCGTTAAATTCCCAATCCAGCGGATCCCACCAGACTTTGGTGCCGAACTTTTTGGTCAGTTCCTGGCTGACGCTCTTAGCGTCTTCTTTGAGCGCGTCAGAAAGATGCGTCTCAATGTCTTTCAGGTTGGGAAGAATCACCACAATAGGAATGCGCAATTTGGCCGGCGGGGGCGGTTTGAGGCTGTGCATGGGCGATGGCGCGGGCGGCACCAGCAGGGGCGACGTGGTCGCGCATCCCGCCAGGCTCAAAACAACGGGGATGAAAAAAATCGATAAAATAGCTTTAGGACATTTCATGGGCGTATCTTACTGAAAAAATTTTCCAGGAGAAGGGGTAAAAAGAGGCTTTTTACTTCCATCAAACAGCCGTGATTTCAGGAAAAGCTTCTGGGTTTTGAGCGGCTTTTTTTAGTTCCAGCGCCGTATTCATCGGCAGTTCCACCGAAACCTTCGGCGCGTTCTTAAACTGAAGCACCAAAATTTTGGTCAGCCAACTGTCCTGTACTGTTCCGGTCATTTCAGACCAGGGGATAAAAAGCGGCGGGTGGTTCAGCCTCATCCATACAAAAACGTTCAAATAAAGGCCCTTGCGGTTGGCCCCCATGGTTAAACAATTGGTATAGCGGGTCATGCCCAGCACCGCCGACCGGGTGGGAAAAAAAGCGCCGTCGAAGGTTCCGTTAAAACGGTACTTCGCCGCCAGCTTACCCCAGCCGCCAATGACCGAGCTCAGCCAGCCCAAAAGAAACCAGGCTCCCGCCAGCACGGTCAGTAAAAGCCCCGTATAAAAATAAGCCAGCATGGGATTCATGAAAAATTCCTAAGGGATTTGAACCGCGGGGAGAATCGTTCATCGTTGTTACGAATCAGAAACAACTAATCGACGAAACCTTTAAATGCTTCCGGATTGTTGGCCATTTCTTTAAGACGGTGAACATTCTTCTCATGGATTTCCAATTGCAACTGGGGAACTTTTTCAAAATGCAAAACCGCCGTGGTGCCCCACAGCATCTCACCCTTGACCGCTTTAATCTCGCTCCAGGGAATAAACAAATTTTTATGGTGAAGGTGGAAAAAATATCCCATCGAAATATAGAGGCCGACCGAATTGGCGCCGAGGTTCAGGCAGGTGTGGTAATAAACCCAGGTCAGTTTGGCCGAACGCCATTTTAAAAGCTCGCCCTCAAACTTCAGCGGGTTCGCGTAAGCCTTCGCCAGCTTGGTCCAACCGCCAAAAAAAGCGATCAGCCAGCTGCCCAAAAGCCAGAAGAGAACAAAGAACACTGAGAAGAAGATGGGAAAGTTAGTGAGAAAAATAGTCGAATAGGCGTGGCCGTCATGGGCCCAGGGGTTGTAGCAATAAATCACGACTGCGAAGACATTCACGAAAATAAAACCGACCGAAGTCACAATACGGATCGAGGCCGCGGACCCCGACAAAATAGTAGGCAGTCCCGGATATTGTTCTAACTTTTCCGCGCCGCCCGCGAAGAAAATCCAAATCACCAGCGCGTAATTCATGACGAAAAAAAGTATCCACCAGATCATCACCGTCATGTTTCCTGAGGAAGGCACCAGGTAGTCCAAAACGCCGTTGGCTTCGCCAGACAAAATGCCCGCGCCCATGACAACCCATGGCAGGTTGGTCCAGATCGCGTACTGGGTAAAGATCAGCCGGTATTTAGACTTGAGCGCTTCGTTGTCTTTAATGTGGGTCAGCAAAGAACGCCAGCCCAGATAGCTGTTGGTTAAACCCATGAGCAAAAAGAAAACCCAAACATATCGGTAGGCAAAAGGAGTGTGAGAAAAAGGAAAGGTAAGATTTAAAGCGGGATGGGACATCGTTACCTCCTGTCTCACTGGGATTCAGGAAGCCTTACGGGCAGGCCGAATCTTAAGTGCGTGTCAACTTGGGTTCTTTCACCGCTTTGACTTCATCTAATCGGGAAACCGGGGTGTCGTAAGGAGCGTTTTTGAAAACGTCCGGATTCGTTTCCATCTCCTGGCGAATCTTAATCATCGCCGCGACAAACTCATCCAGCGTTTGTTTAGTTTCTGTCTCTGTCGGCTCCACCATCATAGCCTCGGGCACCACTAACGGGAAATAGATAGTGGGCGGATGGTAGTTATAGTCGATCAGCCTTTTCGCTATATCCAGGGCCGAAATACCGTACTGCTTCTTTAAGGGCTCAGCGGTTAACACAAACTCATGCTTACAAATGCGGTCATAAGCCACCGGATAGTGGCCCTTGAGCAGCGCCAAAACATAATTGGCATTAAGGGTGGCGATACGGCCCACCCTCTCCAATCCTTCTTTTCCGTTACGTTTGCAATAAGCCAAAGCCCGCAAAAGCACGCCGAAGTTTCCGACGTTCCCCTTCACACGGCCGATGGAAGAAGACGTGCCGGACTTTAAGTAGTACCGGTTGCCTTCTTTGTATACCCGGGGTTCTGGCAGGTAAGGTTCCAAAACTTTGGTGCACCCTACCGGTCCCGATCCCGGTCCTCCGCCTCCGTGTGGAGTGGAGAAACTCTTATGCAAATTCAAATGTACCAAGTCAAAACCCATGTCCGCCGGTCGGCAGATCCCCATAATGGCGTTCATATTGGCACCGTCGTAATACAGAAGACCCCCCGCGTCATGAACCAACTTCGCTACTTCTAAAATATGCTCTTCAAATAACCCTAAAGTGCTCGGGTTAGTTAACATCAAAACCGCCGTGTCTTTGCCCAACTTGGCTTTGAGGGCGGCCACATCCATATTGCCCCGCGCGTCGGTGGGAATAGAAACCGTCTTCCAACCCGCCATCGTGGCGGAGGCCGGATTCGTTCCGTGCGCGCTATCCGGCACGATCACGTTCACGCGCTGGTGTTCGCCGCGGTCCGCGAAATATTTTTTGGCCATCAAAAGCGCCGTCAATTCACCGTGAGCGCCCGCCGCCGGCTGAAGCGTCAGCGCGTAGCAGCCTGTAATCTCAGAAAGCCAATGTTCCAGATCAAACATCACTTGAAGCGCGCCCTGCACTTCGTCCTCACGCTGAGCGGGATGAATGTTCGCCCAGTTATCGGCGAACGCGATTTCTTCATGTACCTTCGGGTTGTACTTCATCGTGCAGGAACCCAGCGGATAAAAACCGTTATCGATGCAGAAATTTTTGCGGGCCAAGGCCGTGTAGTAACGAACCACTTCGACTTCAGCGTGTTCTTTAATGTTGGGCACAGAGCGAACTTTGATCCAGCTGGGCAATTGAGCGGGCTTTTGATGAATCGCGCGCTTAGCTTCTTTGGCCTTCGGGTCGTTGGAAAATTCCGCGCAGGCGGAAACAAAAGATTCCATGTCTTCTAAAGTTGTTAGTTCGGTACAGGCCACCAACACGCAGTCTTTAAATTCAGGATAGTCTTTAGACAGGTCATAAGGCGCCACCATTCCCCACTCGGCTAGGAAATCCGCGAAACCGGGCGAGGGCGGGCGCACCACAAACTCATTGGCGTAATTCGAGCTTTCAATTTTGAAACCGGGAATTTTTTTAATTTCTTCAGCGATCGCGTAAGCGGTCGCCGCGCCGTCTTTGGCCACCTGCTGGGCTCCCTTGCCGCCCTTAAAGTACAGCCAGGCCGAGGCGAAGTTAGCCATCAGGGATTGGGTGGTGCAAACATTGCTGGCCGCTCTTTCGCGGCGGATATGCTGTTCACGGGCCTGGAAGGTCAGCACCAGTCCTTCTTTACCATTACGGTCAGTCGTCGCGCCCACAATGCGGGCCGGCATCTGGCGGATATCGTCCATCTTCACAGTCATAAAGCCGGCATGAGGTCCGCCAAAGGAAAGGATATTGCCGAATGATTGGGCCGACCCGGCGCAAATATCAGCGCCAAGGCTTCCCGGCGAGGGCAACAAGGCCAAGTCCATCGCTTCCGCCACAGCTACAATCAGGTAGCTGCTCTTCTCTTTGCAAATCTTAGAAATCGCCGCCAGGTCTTCAATGGTTCCAAAGAAGTTGGGGTATTGCACGATGAGGACTGAATTAGGCCAAAGCTCAGTCTTTAAAAGTTCCAGGTCCGTCTCAGTTCCCTTTAAACCAATCTCACGAATCTGATGGCCCAGCGGGTTCAAATAAGTTTGAGTGGTCTGGCGGTATTCAGGGTGGACCGCCTTGGACATATAAACGAAAGATTCGGCTTTCTTCACCCGAAGGCCCAACAGGGCCGCTTCGGCCACCGCGGTGGCGCCGTCATAAAGCGAGGCGTTCGAGACCTGCATGCCGGTCAGTTCAGTCATGTAGGTTTGGAAATCGAAAAGCACCTGCAAGGTACCCTGGGAAATTTCAGGCTGGTAAGGGGTGTAAGAGGTTAAAAATTCGGGCCGGGTGACCACCGCTTTCACGGCGGCCGGCAGTTCGTGGTAATAAATGCCCGCGCCCAAAAAGCAGGGGCGGTCTGAGACCGGCTGGTTGTTCTTGCCGATCATATTAAAGAAGCGCTTCAGTTCGGGCTCCGACATGCCCTTGGGCAAGTTGAGACCATTTTTAAGAATCTGTCCTGCCGGAACATCCGCGAAAAGATCGTCGATAGCTTTCAGACCAATGGTCTTGAGCATCGCCTTTTCATCATCGGCAGTAATAGGAATATAGGCCAATCTTCAACTCCGTTGAATTATGAATTCTCAATTTTTAATTCTTAATTAACGACTTTAAAAATTTAAAATTGAGAATTTAAAATTTAAAATTCCCGAGTCGCTTGCGTTAGTGCGCAACGATCGTTTTTAAATAGTCTTCTTCGCTGAGGTACTCACTCAGTGCGTTCGGGTTATCCAGTTGAACGACAGCGATCCAACCTTTGCCTTCGGGGTCTTCGTTCACCAGGCCGGCTTTATCTTTGAGAGCGGTGTTCACTTCCACCACGGTTCCCGCCGGACTATAAGCATCGGCAACCGCCTTCACGGATTCAAGGACACAGAGGCTTTGTTTTTCGGCCAGCTTTTTGCCAACGTCAGGAAGTTCGATAAAAACCACGTCAGAAAGTTCGTGAGCGGCGTGTTTGGAAATGCCAATGCGGACTTTGCCACCGCCCAGATCGTCGTACCACTCGTGAGTTTTAGCGAACTTGCGCATGAAAGCTCCTCAAGAAAATTGAACAGAGAGAAAAATTGAGAAGTGTAGGAAGGGCGTGTGGGAAGCGGGATTGAATATATCAAAAACGAGTGGGTTTTCCACTTTTATCCGAGAGAAATTTTTTTCATCACCGAGCGGATATAAGATTCTTTACCCTTCGTGTAGGCCTCACGGTTGAGGCGGTAGGCTTTCGCCAGTTTTCGTTTCAGGCTTTCATATTCCCGGGCTTCCGGCTCGTGGCTTCGTAAATAATCCCGAAAAGCCAGTTCGTTTTTCCAGCGGGGGCCCTGAAACTCATATATATGAACATGGTGCGTGCGCTTCGGGCCCAGCGGGTCAATGCCCTTAATAAAGAGCATATCTTCCTCATGGGTGCCCCAGTAGTGATAACCCATCGCCTTGAGCGGCGCCACCAGCTTGGGCCAAAGCTCAAAGTTTTGAACCGCGACCATGATGTCGATAATGGGCTTGGCCGCCAGGCCGGGAATGGAAGTACTGCCAAAATGCTCAATCTTGAGACCTTTGAATTTTTTCAGGGCTTTGGCGAGCGCGGTTTTTTCTTTGAGGAACAGTTTAGGCCAGGCCGGGTCATACTCGACAATCTCGATCTTGTCTTTATCCGGGTTATATCCGGCTGGAAAAGGGCGGCTGTCAGTCATGGAACCCCCTTATAAACGATTCTCGCGCAGCCATAAAACTTGTCCGGTGTGGTGGCGGGCATGCCAAGAATAAATACCCAGGGACTGGGCCAACGACCTGGTTTTGCCGTCCGGTTGAAGAAAGGTTCGGCGGTATTGGTCATCGCTCATGTCACGCATCAAACGGGCCCAGCGCGCCTGCACTCCGTCAAAGAGGGCCAGGGCCGGCTCTAAGTCGCCGCTTTTGTTCCCTGGCAATTCTGCCCAAACATTATGGTCATAGGCCTTCAGGGCTGGATTTTCTTCGGTCAGAGCGAACTTGAAGCGCAAATAGCCGTACATATGGCTGTCCACTAAATGGTTCACAATCTGCCGGATGTTCCAATTTTTATACTTCGTGTCCAATTGCGCGTCGGTCAGACCCTTCAAGGCCTGGCGCATCAAAGCTGGCGCCGCTTCCACCTGGGCAATCAGTTCATTCTTATTCGCCAGAACAAAAGTTTCATCGGCATTCATGGGCCCAATAGGCTGCTGCGGAGCTTCGGTCATATTATTTCGCTTTCGTTTTGGTCACATGGCGCACCCAAGGCAGTTTGCCCACCTTGGCCGGAACCGCTTTGCCCCGAATATCGACCGCTAAAGGTTTGTCTTTGTACTCGGTCTTCACATAAGCCAATGCAATCCCCAGCTTCAGCGTAGGAGAGAAAACGCCGCTGGTCACTTCGCCCACTTCTTGGCCGTCCGACGTGACTTTATAGTGGGACCGGGGAATATTTTGCCCCTCCAGCGTAATGCCGATGAGTTTCCGGGCCGGCTGGGTGTTCAGCGCTTCTTTACCAAAGAACCCGCCTTCTTTATCCATCTTCACCGCCCAACCTAACCCTGCTTCATAGGGTTGGGTTTTGTCGTCAATGTCGTTGCCATGCAAGGGCAAGCCCGCTTCTAAACGCAAAGAATCGCGCGCGCCTAAGCCGCAAGCCGTTACTTCGGGTTGAGTGGCCAGCAGGTCCCATATCAAGGGAGCGTCTTCCACGTTCACCATGACTTCATAACCGTCTTCACCCGTATAACCGGTCGCCATAATGAAGACGCTCTTGCCCTGAATCAGTCCCCGGCCAAAACCGAAGTAAGGAATCTTGTCTAAATCCACATCGGTCACCAGCCGTTTCAACACCGCGTCGGCTTTTGGGCCCTGTAAGGCCAAGAGGGCCGTCTTGTCGGATAGCACATCGATGGTCAGGTCTTTGCCCGAGGCTAAAAACTTCAGGTGCTCCACATCAGTCTCACGGCCGCCCGCGTTGATAATCCACAAGAATTTGTCATTGGCCTCTTTATAGATAATCACGTCGTCAATAATGCCGCCGGTCTTGTTCAGCAAAAAGCCGTAAAGCGCGTTGCCGATGGAAACTTTGGAAAGGTCGTTGGTAAAAGCGTATTGGGAAAGTTTGTAAGCCTGTGGACCTGAAATGCGTACCCGGCCCATGTGGGAAATGTTAAACAACCCCGCGCTGGTGCGGGTAGCCTCGTGCTCAAAAAGAATGCCCTTGGCGTAAGACACCGGCATGTTCCAGCCGTGAAAGTCCACCAGCTTGGCCCCGTGGGCCTGATCCCAGGCTAGACAGAATGTATTTTGCATGAACTTCCCTTTCGAACAATGGTGAGGAGGTGCTTAGTTTAGCGGGCGTTATAGTGGATTGCAGGAATTTTTCTAAGGTTCCCATTTGGAACCTTAAAGTTTCATCTTTTGCTGCCGTTAGGGTCATTATGAATAACGCCTCTATCAATGCTATTAATGGCATGCAAACCAACAGCCTTTGGCTAGACCGCACGGGAAGCCAGATCGCCAATAGTTCTGTGGCTGTTCAGGCCCCGCAAAGTTTCGAGACATTTTTGGGGAATGCTTCTGTGACGGGATTAGATGCTAGCGGCACTTTGAGTCCTGGCCTCGGCGGCTTTTCCGCTAACAGTCTCAGCGCATTGGATATGGGAATGGGTTCGGAAATTTTAGATTTGATTCTGGCCCAAAGGGGTTTTCAGCTCAACGCCCGGGCTTTCAATGAGACCAGCAAAGACCTGCTGACTTCGACAAACCTCTAAAGTCTCTTATCTTTCCGCGCCCAAAATATATTTTCCCATTTTTTTAGACCCGACTTTGCGAATAAGCCCTGCCTTTATTAGCGGTTTAAGTAGGTCCATGGCGCCCTGACGCGATACCCCTACTGCTTTCCAAATTTCGCTGGGCGACATTTCTCGTCTTTCACGTAAGAGGGTTAAAAGCTTTTCTTGTTTGGGCCGCAATACCATTTTCTCGGGGCCGGCTTTAACCGCTAGATGCTGGGCACGGGCCCAAACCCTTTCCAATGTTAGATGAAGGGCTTCCGCCGAATATTCCAGCCAACTGGTCAGGTCATTACCTTCTTTGCGCACCAAATCCAAATGCTGGTAATAAAGCTGTCTTTTTTCCCAATAAACCTCATCAACCGAAAAAATGTGGTGGGTGTCAAACCCCCGCCGATAGAGTTCCCATAGTGCCAGCATTCGGCCCGTTCGACCATTACCATCGGCGAAAGGATGGATATCCTCAAAACGATAATGAAGAATCGCGGAGCTGATAACCGGAGACAGTTTGGAAGATTTTTGATTCCACCATTCCAAAAGCTCACGCATAAGCGGACTGACTTGAGCGGGCGGAGGAGGCAAATGGTTGCCGACTCGGACTTGAATAGTTCGATAACCACCTGTTTTGCCCTGATCCATAACATCCGCGGCAATGATGTGGTGCAGTTGAAAAACATCTTCGTGATTGAAGATTTTTTTACTTGAGTGTTTTTCTACATGACGCAATGCCGCGAAATAATTCAAGACTTCGCGTTTGGATCTTTCTGTCGCAGAAGGTAACTTTTGCCCTTCTTCGAGAATTCGAACCTCTTCCAAAGTCAGAGGGTTCCCTTCAATCGCGGTGGAACTGTAGGTATTACGGGCCCTGGCGTCTTTTTGAAGAGCCGGTATCCAGGGAACCTGTACGGTCGCGGCCATTATCTTTTCACGGAAGACGGCGATTTCTTCCAAGAGTTGGACAAGATGGTTTGTAACAGTAAATTGGGGTTCGTAAGCCATGAAATTAGCTTAATTATTAGTCAAGTGTAAGTCAAGTTATTAGTCAACCTGCTTTAGCCAGCCTCAGTACCTTGGATATGGGAATGGGTTCGGAGATTCTGGCCCTAGATACCCTCTAAAGTCACAAATTGTGACCTTAGACTTTGAAATCACAATTTGTGATTTCAAGTTGGAAGACCGAAGGGCGTATAACCTGCCCGTCCTGCGCCGAGCCCACCAGGCGAGGTGCGAGATTTCACCTGTTGTGAGGCATCAAGCCGAACAACATGACTTGGTTGTACCAACGCGCCATATTAGCGTTGGTAGGTCGCTAAAGTTTCCATGGAAACTTTAGAAGAACCTCTGAAAAAAAACATACAGCATCACCGTCCAGCCAAACAAAGCCGCTTCAATACTCGTCGCGATCAGCAAGGCCTTGCGGGAGGAACGGTCGGGCGCGATTAAAACCGCGAGAAAAAAAGTTCCCGCCATCACCGGCGCCGCGAAGATGCGGACGATTCCGAAAAAAAGAAATAAAGGCCCAGGGCATTCGCATGGGCAGGTCTAACAGTCCAAAAGCTTTCATCGCGACGTTGAGCATATCCAGGAAGGGCCCGGTCAGCGCGAAAAGTACCGCCGCCTTGGATAAAAAGGACCAAAATTTAAGAGAAGTTCGTGTGAAATAAAGCGCTAACCCGGTGGGTATCAGGGCCATCGCCCCGAACAGAAAGAAGAACATGATGGAATCGCCTTCGGCCACCATACCGCCAGAAGATTGGCTCCGCATCACCTGGGTCAGGCCCTCATAGATGTCCTCACCCACCCATGCCGCCGCGAAAGCGGCGATGTAACCCCCGATGACAATGCAAACTTTGAGCAGCGTTGATTTCATAGGAGTTACCTCGAAGGGATTCTATCGCTGTTTCATAGTCGCGTCAAAAAATGAGCAATGCTTTCCATTGGTGAGAGGCTTTGTTTCAACAACCCTTTCTTTTAATATCAGAGCATTCCTTTCGAAAGGTCTGCCATGCGATTTGATGTTAAAAACACCCCTCAGCGAACCATCTATAACCTCATCAACGGCCTCGTGGCTCCCCGGCCTATTGCCCTGGTCACTACCCTCAGCCCAAAAGGTGTTCTGAATGCCGCGCCTTTTAGTTCATTCAATTACCTTTGCATCAACCCACCCATTTTGGGTTTGGGCGTCGCGGCCAAAAACCCCACCCCCGGCCAAATTGAAATCAAAGACACTGCCCGCAATATTGAGCAAACCGGCGAGTATGTGGTCAATGTGGTAACAGAGGATATCGCGCAAAAGATGAACATCTGCGGCGTGGATTTTCCCTCGGAAATCAGCGAACCCGAAATGGCAGGCTTCACCACCGAACCTTCGTTAGTCGTCAAAGTCCCCCCGCCTCAAAGAATCCCACGCCGCTTTCGAGTGCAAGCTCTATGACACCCTCAAGCCCGGCACCGCTGGTTCGCGCATTATTTTGGGAGAAGTGGTTGCGGTTTATGTCGATGACCAATATTTAGAAATCCCGACGGAAAAAGATGTACCTGTGCCGAGCCCACAAGGCGAGGCGCAAGCTTTGGTTACACCCGATCATCCCCAAAAAAGATCGGGTGGCCCTTATGTGAAAGCCGAAGATCTACATTCCATTGGCCGCATGAATGGGTTGAGCAAGTATGTTCATACGAGAGACGCGTTTTTTGACATGAAGCGGATGAATTATGAGGAATGGCGGAGGTCGGCAAACGACCGTCCTGCGCCGAGCCCACAAGCCCCTATGTAAAGCCGACAAGGCGAGACATAAGCTTTGGTGTACCCAATTGCCTATAAAACAATTGGGTGGCGAGGTGTAAGATTTGGCCGCTACCGTTCCATTGGAACGGTAGAACGGAAGGATCATCAAAAAACTGATAACGGATAATGGTAACTGCTACAAGTTGCGGGTGACCCCTATATTTGAACACTCGAAAGACTTATGATTTACAAATGAAATACTTCTTCCTTTTATTAACGCTTATGCTCATCAGCCCGTTCAGTTACGGTCAAAACCCAGACCTAGCTAAAACCATTCCCGACCAAAGCGGCTATTATCCGATCGACTTGGGCGCGCAATGGACCTTCGAGCTCAAAGAAAAGAATCAAATTAAAACATCCATCGTCACCTGCGATAAAACCGGAAAAATTCACAACTTAGAATGCGTTCACTTAAAAAGCTCCGAAAACCGCCTTTCCTGTTGGGTTCGAAAGGAAGGCAACGTGGTGAATATCATGCAAACCAGCCGGTCTATTTTGGGGTTGGCCAATGTGGCGATCACCTTTGACCCGCCCATTCCCATCTTAAAGTTTCCCCTCACCAAGGGTGACACTTGGGAATATCAGGGCTGGGGCCGCACCTTTTTTCTCAGCAAGCCGCTTCACGTGAGTTATCAAAACAAGGGCCTCGAAACCCTTCAGTTGGATGGAAAGTCTTACAAAGCCTACCGCATTGAAGCGAGTTATCAGGTGGGTAACGATCCGGCGAAAACCCAAATTTCTTGGTATGCCCAGGGCCTGGGTTTTGTTCACAGCCATTCCGACGCGCTGGAAATTACTTTGAAAAACTATGTCTCAAGCCAAGTAGTGGATACCCATAAAAAAATAGCTCCAATGGATGATTCAGAAAAATAATTCGGCTATTTTTAATGAGGCGCAAGATTTGGCTAACGGCTAGCAGCCGAAGAGCGTCGAAACCGTTTTATTCGATGGAGTCGCTTTTTTGAAGATTGTGTCGCGCACAAAGAAGTTGGATATTTTCAGCCAGTAATGACGTACCACCTTTGGCAAAAGGAAGAACGTGATCGTAATGGAGATTATCCGAACTTTGGCATTTCGTACATTTGCCCCCGTCTCGCTTCCAAACCGCTAACTTCACTGGCGAAGGGATTAAACGCGTGTGATCTAAATCAGGCACTTCATGATTTTCTAAATCAAACTCTTCTTGGGCGATTTCAAGACGAAATTTAAAGACTTCTCTTCTTCCAACTTTTTCCAACCAGGCATCCATTAATTTAAAAACCCCGTTGTAAACCCAAATACCGCTTTTGATTTTTTCATAAACTTTGACTAATTCGGCGTGATTTCCACTCTTCTTAGCTTTATGGGCGGCCTCAAAAAACTTCCCGTTTTCGGTCAGCTTTCCGGTTTTAGTGAACATAGGCTGATCTTTCTTTTTAACATCCCCAACCCCTCTGGTTTTCGGTAAATCGTGGCCTTCATAAATAAGAACTTTGCCATCTTCTTGAACTTGGTCCACATAAGGCGCACCTGGCCGAACACTCATTAAAATAACGCTATAGGCAGATTTTAAATGAAAGTTCATGCCCCGTTGAAGCATGGAATCTTCTTCAGCGCATAACTGGGTGTGTGAAATAACATCGCCAGATTTAATCATGGGCTTTTCTCATTTAGAGATTCCCTTAAATAAATCTTTAATTGAAACACCAAGGGCTTTGGTTAATGCAGAAAGGGTATGTAAGGTGGGATTTTTACGGCCTTGTTCTAAATGGGCAATGTAAATGGCAGAAAGATTAGCCATTTCGGCCAATTTTTCTTGCGTCAATTTCTTAGCTTTTCTTAAACGCGTTAGGTTTTCAGCAAACATCTCTAAATCTTGGTCTTTTTGCGAGGTCATAATAAAACCCACAATAAGTCCAAATTATTCGCATGTCCTATTACTATAGTAATAGTTATTGATGTGTGATTTGATTGAGTTAAATGAAGCAGCTATCGACAATCAAAATACGGAAAGCAAAGCGTAAAATGTAGGCGTGACTCTTTGCTCAAAACCCAAATTTCATTCTTTAATTAGGCAATTTTGCTTTCTATGTCCGCAATTATTGAATCCAAATCATTCGCGGGCACACAATTAGAAATCCAAACCTGGCACATTGTCACCCACAAATATTTTTCTTCCTGCACTAATAGTCTCGCCGCCTCTGAAAGCCAATCATGATGATCTGTTATAAGAACGGTTCGTTGTAAAATATCTATAATTTCTTCTTTTGCCTTTTCCAATCTAACACCTAAGGAAGTTAACGCAGAGTCCACATTTTTAATGTCCATAAAAACTTGTTTTTCTGGTGCCAAACTTCCATAAAACTTAACGCAACCTACACTTACTGGTTGATCCGCATCCAAAATCCCACAACCTTTGGAACCCAATAAATGACTTTGCTGACTCAATCGTCCAACAAGCTTTACTTCATTAGCAGGGCCAACAGCCACAACTCTTACTCTTCGCATATCAAATTTTCTAAACCTTAATAGCTCTTGTATTAAAATTACTGCCTCTTCATCTTCACAATAAAGAATTGCCTCTGGATGAGACAACGTGTCCATTCTCGACAAAGCAAACTCAGGTGTAACTCCATAAAAAACCTCAACACCAGATACACTTCGTTGTAAGAAAATACGAGCTTCTGGAGGCAACTCTTCCAATACACACTTACTATGCGAGGAAAGTATTATTTGTATTTGCCCTAAACGCGAAAGCCAGAGTAGATAGTGTATTAATCTGCGTTGCGCATAAGGATGAAGAGAAGCTTCGATTTCATCAATAATAAGTAAAGACGTATCTGGTATATTTTGAAGATAGAATAGAAGGTCTAATGTAGCATCCTCACCAGTGCCTTGATGAAATTGTGATATTTCCGAACTACCGATCTTTACAACCCCAACCGCACGTTTACTATCAAAATTAGACTTAGCGAATTTCGCTTCAGTGTATTCACGACCCATTATTCTTGAATAATACTTAATGGTTTGAGGATCTAATTGGTCGACTGAAACTTCGGTTGCAGATCTTTTCGTTTGAATTGCATAGCCAGCAATCGCATCCAAAGGTAAGGTTCTGGAAATATCGTGCCATCTAACAGCACGACCATGCCGTACTTTTGGGTACCTCCAATTTTTTGTTGTTTTCTGTAATTTGAACTCTGTTTTATGGTCCCCTTCCTTTATTTTGTAAATAAGTTCAACATTTTGAACACGTTCCCAAGCTGTATCTGGAAAAAAGCTACTCGGATAGTACGTTTCTGTTGGATCATCAGAATCTACGTATGCAGAAGCTGCCGCTTTTAGAATTGTTGATTTCCCGCATCCGTTTTCTCCAGAAATAACACAAACAGGGAATGGAAACCGAATTTCTTGGCCATGCCATCCACGCAAACCACTTATCTTTACGGACTCAAGGAACTTCGGCCAAGAATTATTATCTGACATTCTCGATTTTATTTTATTAACTTCGGGATCCATAATATTCCTTCAAAATTAAAAAAATAAATATCCTAGTTTTTTGTAAAACTAAGTATCACTTCTTCTCTCATTCTTTTTTGCATGGCTTTTCCACTAGAGCTGTTACTTGGTGGCGGAAGATAACGTCTATTATCTGGCAAAGGTCTTTTCTTTATAAAATTGAGTCTCAATCCTTTTTCAATTGAAACATTTTTGATGATTTTCGAATTAGAAACAAAAACATTCCCTAAATTACAATCACCTATAACAAAAATGGCTTTTCCGTTATTACAAAGAACTCGTTCGATCTCAGATATAACCAAATCAAGATCGAACACATATCTTTTAAGCATTCCCAATTGGGCTCCAGAGAGAACGCCAACTTCGTTCAAACCACAAAGCTTTAACACCTCCAAATCCCTTCTCGATTCTTCAGCTAATTTTTTTGTCGCGCCAATGTTCTCAGATCGAATTTTTCTTAGTTCAGATATGTTGTGGCCCATCCAAACCAACGACAATTTATGACCTCTCAAATAATCAATTGCATTTAAATAGGGCGGGGAGGTGATAACCATGTCAACGCTTTTATTCCCTAACGATAAACTTCTCGCATCACCTCTTTTAATCAAAACCTTTTCCAATTCATTACAACGAACAAAACTCTCATTAAAAGGCATTCGTTTAAGAACAATTTTTAATTGCTTTGAAAAAAAATCAAACGGGGAAACAGGTGCACGCCTATATGATTTGTGCGGCCTGCTATGCGAAACATCCATCGCCAACGAAACGCCTACTTTTTTTGTAATAATCATTCGCGAGAATGCACACCAAAATAAATTTTTAAACTTTTGATTTTCAACACTGTCAATAACAAGGGATAAAGCAGAAAGCTCTTTTCTTGTTTTTTGGTCAAACCAAAAATCTATAAACTCTCTCGTTTCTTCATCTGCATGTTTTGGATAAGCTTTTCCTGGATCAAGTTTTTCGATCATCTTTTTTGCAGTATTTAACAAAATTTCAGAAGCGGTCAAAATTGCTTCTGGATTAGTAAGGTCCGAACACCAAGTTTTGGTCATTAACAAGGCCAAGGGATCTGTATCAAATCCAATACCTAAATTCCCCGTAGATCTAGCAACCGCAAGCGTTGTGCCGGACCCCATCATCGGGTCTAAAACACGAATACGTTTTTTCAATGACGAAAGTTCTTCCAGCGCAATTGCGGAGGCCATTCTTGCCGGAAACGGGTGAATTGGTTGAATTGAAGATATAAGAGAATTCATTTTTTACTCAAAAACTTCATTGAATTCTCAGCTAAAGAAACAGAAAGCTTATCAATGAATTGTCTAACTTCTTTTCCACCGTCGTTTTTACTCATTTCATAAAGCGTATAAACCAATGTTAAATAAAAGACCTCTCCACCAGAATGAGAAAGCCATTCTTTATAAATTTTATTGTCGCGATTTATTTTTAAAGATGCGCCATCTTTGGTTTCTTCATTTTTAAACATAATCCGGGTGTCGTAATGTGTAAGTTCGATTTTTAAACTTTTGTTTGATTCTCGTTTTATTAGTTTTTTGAATTTCTCAATTACTCTCGTCTCTTTTCGCGCGGGCGTTTTGGAATTGCGCACAGTCTTAACAACATCTGCAATTTCAACATTCATCTTTTTGTCTATTGCTTGCCAAAGTGGAGAATCACGGTCTATATCGGTTTTGTTCATTGTAAGAGGAAGATCAAAGTCGATATAAAGTTCGCCATAAAGCTTTTCCATTGACCACTTTAAAGTCGCATCTGAATATCCAAAATACTCTTTATCTGCTACACATCGACCATATTGATAAATTCTAAAACCTTTTCTAAAGCCATCTTTTAACGATTCAGAAGTGACCTGCCCATACCAACCTTTTATATTATATTTTTGACTTAGAAAAGTGATGGAAAGCTTGATATCAGCTTTTACGTCCTCTTCAAACTCAACTTGTTTAGGCACAACCTTTATGCCATTTATTATAAAATCAACTTCTTCCAACAAAATCAAAGGCGTGTAGATTCTTTCAATGGTGCTCATAACCGTTGACTGTCTAAACTCTCTTTTCAACCCAGTTAACTCCAACTTGACAAAACCATTGTCAATATTTGATGGAGAATTTTTTATTTCAAATTTTTTCAAACCTTCGGATCGATCTTCCCAATTTTCTACATTCAAATAATAAAAATCTTTGCTGCCTTTTGGCTTGGTTTCAATAGCAAAGCTTTTTGCTAAATAGCCTATCGACGCCTTACCACCTTGACCATATCGTCCTATTTGAGAATCTTTTTTTGAAACACCCCACGCAAAAAAATCTTTAAGATTTTCTGGGGTCATTCCTTTTCCATGTTCATTTTGAATATTCAAACTATTTTCATCAAAATTTATGGTAACGACTAATTTTGTGCCGCCAACACGATCGTCAACGGCATTATCAATCAATTCAAGCAATGCTTCGTATTGGCTAGAAAAATTCTTATAGAGAGCGCTAATAAGTTGTGGATTAAACGTTTCTTCGATGGTCTTTAAGTACTCTTCATTTTTACCCATACAAAAACTCCCTATGTTCTTTTATCAGAACCGTTCCAAAAACCAATCGATTTGTCACTATTTAAAATTTAAGCGCTAAAGTCTTGGAAATTATACGTTTCTTAATTAGCTGTTTACACAAAATCATTTAATAACAGGTGCTAACTTAATACTTTAAGTCTCCTGCGAAGATTCAGCCGCAACTGGATGAATCACATCAACTTTATAAAGTGCGTCTATTTGAATAACATTCGATTTTGTTGCCCTGGTTAATACTAATCGCTCTTTTAAATACTCGCTTAAAGCCACATCCTTACACCAAACATAACAACCCTTACGTCCGCGAGACAGCAAAACACGGTATGTGCTTTTAATAATGTTATCAACACGATCTAAAATTGCTTGTTGGGCCATAGGATCATATTTAGCTTCTTTAAATTCCCCCTTCCAACCTTTAAGACTGGCGTCCGTCTTAGCTCTTTTGGTTGGATCACCAAGAACATGCTCATTTTTGTAAGCCAAATCATCACCTATCAAAACGCCCATCCAATCAAATTCTAAACCTTGGCTGGTGTGGATACAGCCCACTTGACCTATTCCATCTTTTGAAGCGGCCCAACTTTCACCGTCATAATTCCATGGCAAAGCTAGTCCATCTGCCTGCACGTGCATTACTGTTGTTCCCCGTTCACGACCTTTTGTTGGCCAGGGCCAAGAATAGCCAGCGATTAAACGGGCTTTGTTGTTGTCATTTTTAGCTTTTAAAGCTTCGTACAAGTCTTCAGCTTTATCAAAAACCTTAAACTCATACTGACCATCACCCCAATTATCGTAATTACCTGTGGGGCGAATTTGCAGAACATCATCTAACCAATTGAGATACCCGGTTGAACCATTACAACGAAATTGAGCCGTTAGCTTCATCGGTTCGTGAAATTCGGCTTTAAATTTTTTAGCGGCATCTTTAATGGTTTCTATCGACCCAGAATCTTGCCAACTAACCCTTTGTGATTCATCAATAAAGAAAACGCTAATGCGCGCGCTTCGCACCATGTCTTCGACCATGCTTTTACCTTTGTATTGATAGGCTTTGTCTTTTAAACGGTGCGCTTCATCCACAACTAATATTTCGTTTCGTTCATCTTTACGGTAATCAGATTGGTGAAAGCTCCAAGACGACTTAAAGAGCGCTTCACCATCTTCACGATAGCGTCTATCACCCTTCGACAAACTATCCACCAAGGCATCCCGAAAAGCTTTATTGGGTGCAACGAAAAAAGCCATGCGCTTTTTCTTTAGTGTCTCGGCTAGCAAGCGGACCGCAATAACGGATTTGCCTGTACCAGGTCCGCCTTCCACTACAAAAACATGTCGATGAGTCCGGTCAGCATCATTAAGAACTTGATGACGAATAACTCGAAAAGCTTCATCTTGTTCATCAATCAATTGAAATTCTTCATTTCCTTCTAACATGCTTTCGACGCGACTTATAAGTTCGTCGGCTGGTCGCCAGCGTCCTTGGTCCAAAAGAAACAAAACATCATTCGTGGCTTTTTTGGGAATTAGTTCTTCAAAGTAATGCCGAAGGATTGAAACGTCGTCAGCGAGAAATAATCGTGATTCAGCCAACAAATCTTTATAGCGTGAATCCTCTAAAGGCTCCGGGTTACGGCGGCGAAGATTAAAAAGGTAGGCTGACGGATGCATTTGAACACCCTTTTCCAAAATATCTTGGTTGAAGCGCATAATCATGCCCTTGTACTGCCGGGCCTGCAAACTGGGATGTTGTTTTATTTTTCCACCGCCAACGGGGGCAAAAACCATATTTTCAATTTCAGTAGCGTCTGCTTTATCCCAGGCTTTCAGCTCGATGATCAAACCGTTGTCGTTTTTGCCATCACTGCCGGCCAAAAGAACATCGATGCGATTACGGCCAATAGATGAAACGTGATATTCAATCGCGACTTGAATATCGTCAGCTACTTCGGCCTTACGTAGTACGCCTGAAAACTGTGCGTATTCAGAAGCCCAAACTGAACGGTCAGCTGGTATAGAACCCGTCTTAGCTTTAAAGGCGTTTTCCAAGCTGGGTTGCAGAACGTTGTTATCAACATCTTCTATGAAGCCAGCTTTTGTGTTTTGGTAAATGATCATTTGGCCAAATGCCTTTTCGGTTTATAAATCGTTGTATTTCTTGTTGCTACCCTTTGATTTATGAACTGGGTACTTTTTATTGTTGATCACCATTTTGCGACTCAAGGCGTGGCTTAAATCAATGTTGGCCATTTGAGCGAATCGCAAAAGCATAAAAAGGGTATCAGCTACCTCATGTTCTACTTCCAAACGTTTTTTAGGGTTCTTTAAATAGTTACGAGCTTCGTCTTCGGTTTTAAAACGGAAATGATCGAGAAGCTCAGCCGCTTCGGTGACGACACCAATGCTTAAATCTTTGGGCCCGTGGTACTGATCCCAATCCCGAACTTCACAAAATTGTTGGACAATATTCTTAAGTTGGTTGATGGTCGTTTTTTTATCCACTGTTTTCTTTCCCAAAATTTACTTGTCTTAAAAGTAATTAAACTGAGACCTCTAAAAACTCGCCATTTAAGCCCGCAATGATTCTCTCTAGATATTTCATCATACTAGTTTCGATCAACATGATTTCTTCAAGTGACAAATTTATTTCGCTATCTAAAACCAGTTGCTCTTTAAAATTTCTAGGAAAGACTTCTTCTACTTGTTTTAAAGTTTTAGAATTAACAATCGCTCCATCATGAACAATTGAATGTCGACAAGCTTGACTTACAATAATATTGTTAACATTTACATCTTTGGTGATTGTTAGATGAAGATAATTCTTGAAAGCCTTGTAAACACTTTGCATGTCCTGAAAACTAATTTCTTTCTTAGAAGAAAAGACTTCTGCCAATATCTCTTTACGCGCGACTTCAATAATTTTTTCTAGTTCGCCAAAAGTTAACTTCATTTCTTCTTTTTTAAGATGGCCAAGCTTTTTCTTTTGAAAACCATAAGTAAGACTCGAAACAAACACATCGCTTAAAGCCGATGCGAAATGTGAAACCAACAACACTAACGCTTGATTAAAAATAGTTCCGTAATGTGTTCTTAATGAATCGTTCTTTTGAATATTTCTGAGGTTTTCTAAAGTCTTATCAACTGACAAATGCGGATTATCAAGCTTGTGATGTTGTTTTAGTTTTTCAGAGAGTTTTTCAAGATCGGTAATTGCCGTGCTTAAAACTATTCGATCGAAATTAATGAGATCGTTCACAATTTGGACGTTTTTTTCAAACGTCGTAATAATTTTGGAATTGATCTCTTTTAGAGTTGGTGTTGCTAAAACTGACGCTGGCAATTTCTCCGCCTTTTAAGCTTTTGAGTCTTTCAAACTTCATTCAAGCTCTGTCCAATTCTACCCCCACCCCTAAAACACCGGCTGGTAATTCCCTTATGGAAAACGGCAATCCCAAAAAGCCGTTGACGAAGCGTCTTTTTTAAACAAAATGTCCCCGAAATTTTATTAATCCCCTAGCGGGGACTAACTCCCCCACAAAAAGCGTCGGGGATCATTCGAAAGGACTCCTTATATGACGCCTGAAAACACCGTATTAGCCCCTACTGCCAACTCTAATAATGGCGAGTTGGCCTCCTCTAATTCGGGGATTTCGTCTTCGACTCAACAACCAATACGTAAAGCCACCCTGACCAAGGTAGCCATCCACCAAATATGGCCTAACCCCCAGAACCCCCGGTCGGTCTATAGCCTCGAAGACATTCAAAATCTGGCGGCCAACCTGAAGGCCTCGGGCCAGCGCAGCCCTATAAAGCTGGTACCCCTGACCGAGTTAGAAAAGGCCCAGTTACAGAACGGCTATGAGTATAAGCTTCTGGGCGGGCACATGCGCCGGGAAGCGGCGCTGACCCTGGGTTGGGATAGCCTGGATGCACTGATCTTCGACTTAACCCCCGATGAGGCCGAGTTGGAGATGATCTTAGACAACCGGGTGATCGAACTACCCTGGCTGGATCAGTACAAGGTCATTGAGGCCTATAAGGCCAAGAACCCGACCCTGAGCCAAGAAGCCCTGGGTGCCCGGTTAGGGGTAGACCAGGTGACCATTAGCCGGGCTTTGAAGACCTTAAAGTACCTAAATCAGGGTTCCCGGGAGCTGGTTTATTCAGTCTGCATAAAACCGGGTGCCGCGCTTCAGGGTGGCAAGATGGTAGCCTTGGCTTTAACCGCCTTAGAAGACCCCGAAAAGGTCGAGCAAGCCCTGCGGGTAGCCCTCGACCGGAAGATGACGGAAGCCCAAGCCAAGAAGCTGGTCGAATGGGTGCAGGGGGGCAATGAGCCGGAGGCATACAAACCCGCAAAAGAAGTTAGGAGTTCGAAGTTAGAGAGTTCGGAGTTAAAGGAACAAACACATCCTCACCCCAGCGCAAATATACCTCTAGGACAACCAAGTCATATCGCTCAACCAAAAGTCTTGGAGCAGGTGAAAGCCTTAACTTCTAACTCCTCACTTCGAACTTCTAACTCAAAAGCCGTTCCTGCCCCCGCGGCCAACCGCCAAATGTCCGAAACGGAAACCGTCTTATGGAGTGAGGCGGTCGGCATTTCTATCGTGAGCCGCATTAAGGCCAAAATTAAAAAGGGCGAACGGCCTAACTTGTTTGAGGTTTTAATTTTGGCGGTTCATACCCTGGGGACAGGCCTGGCCTGGGTAGCCAAGCAGGTTTGGAAAATGGCTAAGCCGGTCGCCAAGGTTCTTTGGAAACTTTTAAAAGACGGCGTGAAGCTAACGCTAAAGGCTTTAGGCCGGACGGTCTATAACCTGGTTCGCGTAGTCTTAGTTTTGACAGTGCTGGGGCTATTGGGCTGGTTCGCCTGGGAATTTTATAAGAATGGCCATCATCCCCGGCAAGCTTTACTCACTATCGGCAAGACCCTAATAGATTGGGCGGTTCTTCTCTGGCGCCAAGGATGAACATCAGGAAATAAAAAAGGCTCCCGGAAATTCCAGGAGCCTTTAAACTTAAAACACATTTTTATTTAAGCTTCAGTCAGATCAACATCTTCCAAAAGATCTCTAAAACTAACACCTAATGCTTTCGCTATTTTTTGAATAACATCCAACGTGGCGTTATAGCCATAATCCAAATCCTCAATGTAATTAAGCGTTCTCAAACTAACACCGGATTTATGTGCCAAATCCTTTTGAGTCATATGTTTCTTGGTGCGGATATGGACTAAATTCCAAGCTAAACAAGCTTTAGGATCTGGATTTTTAAGAGACTTGTAAATTTCAGGATTGGTTTTTTTAAGTTTTTTTAAATTATCTTCATGGCTCGTAAAACCACTGAATGTTTTCTTTTTTTCTACTGTTTTCATTTCGCTCACCTTATTTATATTCACTCGTCTTGTTCTTCAATCTCCTGTACCAATTTTTTTAGCGCCGCAAGTTCCTTAGGGCTCGGCTCCCCTTTTCTCACAATGTGAGCTGTCAAAACAAAGAGCGTGTTCAGCTTATGCGAAAAATAAAAATTAACGCAAATCGTCCTATTTTCAGTTTTTACAAGGATCTCAAAAGGGCCTTGTTTCGGTTTTTCTAATTTTAACTTTCCTATTTGTACCTTATAAGCCGTGTACTCCTTGCCGTTGATGATCCTATTTGAAAACTGCCCAAAAAAGTTTGACTCTTGGATGTTCATAATGTAACCCCTGGTCGAAATTTGTACTGTTAATTGGTTTCATGGTTATCCCCTCAATGTTTGTCTGTTTTAAAATAAAGCCTCCGCCACTTGGCCGGGGGTCCTCAGTGCACTCTCCGTAATTTACTGATCAACTTCTCGAACCCTAATCCAGCAAAACATTGGACTAAAGCTTCAAATCAAGAATATGCACTATATTGCACTTTGTCAAGTTTAAAGAAAAGGCTCTCTTGTCCCATTGCCTAAATCCGTTTAAGATACCGCCCTTATGACTGACCCAACCTTAACAACCGAAATACGCAACGCCGTCGCCAAACGGCGCACTTTTGCCATTATTTCCCACCCTGACGCGGGTAAAACCACGCTCACGGAAAAGCTTCTGCTTTATTCGGGCATGATTCAAACCGCCGGCATGGTGCGGGGGCGTAAGGGCGGCAAGGTGGCCGTATCGGACTGGATGGGCATGGAACAAGAACGCGGTATTTCCATCACCGCCTCGGCCATGCAGTTTCCCTATAAGAACGCCATCATCAACGTGCTCGATACCCCGGGGCATCAAGACTTCTCGGAAGATACCTATCGAACCCTCACCGCCGCGGACTGCGCCATCATGGTGATTGACGCCGCGAAGGGGGTTGAAACCCAAACCCGTAAGCTGTTCGAGGTTTGCCGTTTGCGCGGCATTCCCGTGATGACCTTCATGAACAAGATGGACTTGCCGGGCCGGGACCCGCTGGAACTGATGGAAGAAGTCGAGAACGTGTTAGGCATTCACTCCTCCGCGATGAATTGGCCGGTGGGTTCGGGCCGGGAATTTGTGGGTGTGGTGGAACGGTCAACCCAGGAACTGATTCTTTTCGCGAAAAAATCCGTCGGCGGCGCCGCCAAAGCGGGCATCGAAAAAATTCCGCTCAGCAGCCCTGAAGCGAAGACTCATATTTCGGAAGAGCTGTGGGAAAAGCTGCAGCACGATATGGAATTACTGGAAGTGGCCGGCAACCCTTACAACCACGAGGAATTTTTAAAAGGCAAAGTGACGCCCGTGTTTTTTGCTTCCGCCCTGACCAACTTTGGGGTGGAAACTTTCTTTGACGCTTTCGTCGACATGGCGCCCCCGCCCAGCGCGCGCGTGGCTGACACCCCTGAGGGTGAAATACTCATCGACCCGGTGGAAACCCCTTTCAGCGCCTATATTTTTAAACTGCAGGCCAACATGAATCCCAAACACCGCGACTCGACCGCCTTTATGCGCATCTGCTCGGGCCGGTTTGAGCGCGACGTGGTGGTGAAAAATCACCGCCTCAACAAAGACCTGCGTTTGTCCCAGCCCCACACCATGCTGGCGGCGGACCGCACGACGTTAAATTACGCTTACCCCGGCGACATTGTGGGCGTCATTAACCCCGGCGTGTTTGCTATTGGCGATACCATTTCCTTAAAAGGGGGTTTTAACTTCAAACCCCTGCCGTCATTCCAACCGGAAATTTTCGCGCACATCCGCCCCAAAAATGTAGAGAAGCGCAAACCTTTCGACAAGGGCGTGGCCCAGATGACCGCGGAGGGCACCGTGCAAATGCTGAGCAGTTGGGATGGTTTGGACTTTTACGTGGCCGCCGTGGGACGCCTGCAGTTTGATGTGCTGCAATACCGCCTGAAGGCCGAGTATGGCGTGGAGACCGTGCTGGAAACGTTGCCCTATCAATGCAGTGCCTGGCTGGTAGGCGACCCCGACAGCTTTGACCCGCCGGTGCAGGTACTGAAAACCCGCGACCGCATGGACCGCCCGGTGGTGTTGTTTAGAACCACTTGGGATAAAGACTACACGGCGAAGAAGTGCCCCGATCATCAGTTTTTGGATATGGCCTAGACAACTGATAATTTTAAATTCTCAATTTTGAATTATGAATTGTTGAATCCCCTGTCGGGGACGGTTTTATGATAACCGAACCACTATCAAAAAATAATCACATCATCAATAAAGTGCTTAATAAAATATTCCCGTGAGGGAATTTCCATAATTTAAAATTCAAAATTGAGAATTCATAATTAGTATTATTTCTTAGTCGTCTTGCGCTTCAAGTCCGACAAAAACTCCTTCGCCGGGGTGCCTTTTCTGTCGCGACCGCCGGCCTCAATATCTTCCGCGCCGCCATCATAAAACCCGTGTCCCAAAATCTTTTGGGCAGCTGGTTGAATGGCCTCAATGAATTTCTGCCATTGAGGGTCTTGCGCCCGAAGCGAATTGAAAATAGCGGAATCCACCGCGCCCCGGATAAAGCTGGACAAATCCTTAACACCCAGTTTTTTAGCCATTTCTTTCCAGTGTTTTTCCTGGCTGGGCTTGATTCGAAAATTGACCGGAACGGTCTTTTGTTCCTCGATCTGGATATGGGAAAACAACGGCATTTTATGAACAGTGGCTTTTGACATAGGGCGCCCCTCTTTTCTCTATCTGCAATACATAATGTATTACACAACGTACGACGAGTCAAGACAGTGGGGTAAGGCTATGACTTGGGCTCAAATTCGACAATAAAACATGTTTTTTGTTCGAGGCGGTATTCGACTTTTAACATGAACCGCAGCCTGCCTTCACTGACGGTCAGCCAAATACGCATATCGTGAAGCGAGGGTCTGGGGTTTTCGAAATAATTATCATCTGGCGGAAAGGTTTCAAGTTTAGACACGACCTTTTCTAGAACACCCACTACCGTCGGATGCTTTTCATAATAAGCCGCGACTTTAGACTGAATTGAGTCTTCAAACTCAACCGGCCAGGGATTAGCTTTGATAAATTCTTCATACAATTTACGAGTCAATCATCAACACTCCTAAAATAATGTATACATATGTATACTATTCAGCTTTAGAAGGATTTCAAGAATTTTTTGATGGGCTCCGTTACAAACAGTTACACCTGCCGTCTTGGTTTCGCCCTCTGCTTCGTGTTAAATAAGCTTCATGAAAAACGCGATCATTGAAGTAAAAAAACTCACTAAAAAGTTCGGCGACTTTACCGCCGTGAATGACATTTCTTTTTCCGTGGCCAAGGGGGAGATTTTTGGCTTTCTGGGGCCCAACGGCGCGGGTAAAACCACCAGCATCAAAATGCTCACCACCCTTTTGAAACCTACCAGCGGAACCATTTTGCTGGACGGGCATAACACGGTCAGCGCCCAGGACGATGTGCGCGCGTCTTTCGGTATTGTGTTTCAAGACCAGAGTTTGGATGACGAACTGACTGCCGCCGAGAATATGGAATTTCACGGCGTGCTGTATAAAGTACCCGCCGCCCTACGCAAACAGCGCACCGAGGAATTGTTGAAGATTGTGGAATTATGGGACCGCCGAAACGATTTAGTAAAACAGTTTTCGGGCGGGATGAAACGCCGTTTAGAAATTGCCCGGGGCCTGCTGCATCACCCCAAAATTTTGTTTCTGGATGAACCTACCGTGGGACTGGACCCCCAGACCCGCAACCACATTTGGAATTACATATTGGACCTGAACAAAAAAGAGGGCGTCACCGTGTTCTTTACCACCCACTATATGGAAGAAGCCGACCGGGTGGCCAGCCAGGTGACCATTGTGGACCACGGCAAAATTATCGCCCAGGGCACTCCCAAGGAACTGAAGAAAAAGGCCAAAGCTAAAACCCTCGAGGACGCTTTTATCAAACTCACCGGCAAAAAACTGCGGGATGAGGACGCATCCGATTTGGAATCGCTGCGCAACCAAAAGAAAATGTGGAGGCGCTAACCATGGGACCCATCTACATCATGTGGCTCAGACAATTAAAACGCTATTCCCGTTCCCGCGCCCGCATGATCGGCTCGCTGGGACAGCCGTTGATCTTTTTATTAGCCTTCGGTTTTGGTTTTGGAAACATTTATCAAAAAGCGGGTGGCGGCGACTATTTGCAGTTCTTGGCGCCGGGCGTCATTGCCATGGCGGTTCTCTTTACCGCGATTTTTTCCGGCATTGAGATTATCTGGGACCGTCAGTTTGGCTTTCTGAAGGAAACCCTGGTGGCCCCCGTGTCGCGCTTTAGCATTATGCTGGGCCGCACGCTGGGCGGCGCCACCGTAGCCCTGCTGCAGGGCACCATTGTGTTTCTCATCGCGCTTTGTTTTGGCTTTCGCCCCAGCCTGGCGGCGGTTCCGCTGGCTTTATTATTTATGTTTCTCATCGCCCTGCTCTTTACGGCCCTGGGTACCGCGCTGGCATCGCAGCTCAACGACATGCAAAGCTTTCCGCTGATTATGAATTTTTTGGTGATGCCGCTGTTCTTTTTTTCCGGCGCAATCTTTCCCCTGAAAGGCGTTAACGGTGTGCTGACCATTGTGGCTTCCTGTAATCCGCTGGCTTACGGCGTGGACGGCCTGCGGGCCTCCTTTGGCGGGGAATCTTTTTACGGGATGGGCGTGGATATGCTGGTGCTGAGCGCCTTCTGCGCTTTCTTTTTAGGGCTGGGCAGCTGGCTCTTCTCGAAAATTCAGATATAAGCCCCGGGCTGGCCCCGTATCAGTCATGCTAAAATTCAGGTCATGAACAAAACCACGGCCTCTTCTTTTCGCTTAAACCCCTGGGTTCTTTTTGTCATTTTTTTAGCTGCCAATAGCCTGCTTTCTTACGCGGGCTTGCCGCTGCAAGCGCAGCTCTGGGTGGGTCTGCTCGGCCTGGTTCTGCCTTTTGGTTTAGCCTTCACCCAAGCGCGAAGCGCCGACCCGATTTTTAAAAAATCGGAAAGCTTTGATCAAAAATGTTTCGACCCGCCGGCGGCCTTGTGGATTCTTTTCTTTTTTCTACTCATCCTCACCCGCTTTTACCGCTTCACCACCCTGCCCGTTTGGCCCCTGGCCGATGAGGCCCAAATTGGCCTGTTGGGCATAGACCAGGCCCGTCACTGGCACGGAAACCTTTTGTGGTGCGCCACCCGGGTAGAGCCCATGATTTTTTGGGTGATGGGTTTGTACTTTAAGCTCTTCGAGCCTTCTTTTTTCTCACTGCGGCTTCTGCCCGCTCTTTTTTCGATCGCGGTGCCTTTGGCGGGTTACTGGGCCGCGCGGCAGTGCTTTTCTAAACTCACGTCTTTCCTTTTCGCCTGGCTGATGGCCTTTTCCTTTGGGGAACTAACCCTGTCGCGCTTTTTATCCACCGTCATGCTGGTACCGTTATTTCAATGCCTCGTTTTGGTTTTTCTGGGAAAACTTTTGTCGCAAGCCAAGCCGGCCTGGAAAACCTTAATCGGCTTAAGCCTTCTGGCGGGTATCGGCTTTTATACCTGGACCAATTGGATTTCGGTTTGGTTGGCCATCGCGGCGGTCTTGTTCTTTTATTTCTTTTTGGAGAAACCGAAAAACGCGGGGGGCTTTGCCCTTTTCACGCTCGTAACCCTGGCGGTGATTTTGCCGCTGATTTTCGCCCGGTTGGAACCGGGTGGAATGAACCATATTACGCAGGTGGGTGGATTTCCCTCTTGGCGGATTTTATTTCTCTACCTGCGGGGAATTTTTTGGGACGGCCTTTCCAGTTTTCCTTATGGCTCCAACTGGGGCGGCATCTTTAATCCGATCTTGGACAGCCTTCTCTTGATGGGTATTCTTTATCTGCTTCAAACCGCGAACCGAAAATGGATTCTTTTCGTCTCGGCCTGCGCCTTTTTTCCCCTGCTGCTGGCAGCCTTGACCTGGTCTGTGGAGTTATACCGAATTCTCCCGCTTTTGACGCTGTTCACCTTTCTGGCGGCCTTGGGAATTCGCGCGCTGATGCCCGGCGGAAGCCGGCTTCGATCCCTGGGCGTCATCGCCTTATGCCTTTTCGGATCTTTTGGTTTGGACGCGGACAACTTTATTTTTCATTACAGCGATTTTCAAAATAATCCCGGCGCTCAAAAGTGGCGCAGCCTGGAACATTTGCACGCTTTTCAAATTATGGAAAAGCTCAGCGAACAAACCGGCCCGCTTTATGTTTTTTCGGAATTTTTGACCGACTATGATGACCGGACTTTAAACATTGTGGATTACCCGATCGACGCGCTTCAAAACCCAAGACTGTCCCAATCCCATCCCCAATGGGCGGTCCTGTTGGATCACATCGATTACGCGCCCTATTTGATGAAGCGCTTCCCCGGCATGAAGTATGAGCAATTGGCCAAAGACAACAGCCTGGGTTTGTTTTTAATTCCCGCGGCTCAAATAGCGCCCGGGGACTTAAAAGCCTGGATTGAAGCGGACCGGGTTTACCGGCAGGTGGATTTAAATATTAAAAATAAAAACCCGCTCTTCCCCTGGGGAAAATTTACGGAACAATTCGCGGGCTTGAAAAGCTTTGATACGGGAGACCGATTCTTAAACTCGGTTTTCTGGGAAAAAACCGCTTCGTTTAAAGTGATGGCTGGAAACTTCATTGACGCCGCGAAGGCTTACGGAAAAGCGTCCCAAACCGGCTACCCCGCGGCGCATCTTCGCTACGACGCGGCTCTGGCGGCTAAGTTAGTGGGCAAATTGAATTAGGGTTAAAAATGAAAAAGGCCTCGAACGAGGCCTAGTCTTACGATTCCCTTGAACCGGCAGTTTTAAAATTTAAATTTCCACCACCACCGAGCGTCTTTCTTTAGGGGCGCGGCTTCTTTGCTTTTCATACCAGCAGGACATGCAAAGATGTTGGTCTTGATCCTCGATGATGCAGGAATCCTTCGGCCCGGCAATCTGGCAGCGGTCGCATTCGTAAAGCGTTTCTCCCAATTCATTTGTTTCGACTAGTCTCATAAAATTCACCCTCTTTCTTTTAAAAAATCCCCCGCCCAACTAAAACGAGATTCTGGTTTGCGGCTTCAGCTTTTTCATTTCCAACTGCCGGTTGATGGATAAACATCTCCAGCAGTGATAAGAACCTTCATCCTCAATAATTTCCGTAATAAGCTCGCCCACCATCCGGCAGCGGTCGCATTGAAACAGAACGCTTTCTGAAAACTGATCCAAGATCAACATAGAGATCCTCCTTTCAGCGGACTTCGCCCCGGGAGGATGTGGATCAAGAGTGGTCCGATAGCGTGACTATAGTTTGGGAATTGAATGTAAAAAGCGGGTGACGGAGAAAGCCTAGTTTTGTTACAACGCGGGGGATGAAACGGTAGAAAACAAATGGAAAACGGTAACCCTGTCTATCTGGCTCGGTAGTAATAGCTCGGAGGAGTGACGAAATAAACCCCGCCGTAATTTCTGACCGGGTAGGTCCCTGCGGGGAAAAGGTATCCCCACTGATTGTGATAAGTTAATTGAGGATTGTGAAACCGGTAAATAGCCACATCTTCGGGGGTCCAATACCACACGTTAGCTTTGTACCCGGGGCACAGGGGCGACGGACAGGTTTGAACTAAGGTATTCGTTTGAGTGGTGTGATTAGGCGACCAGCCAAAGTGAGTCTCGGATTTACTCGAATAAATAGTTCTCATCGGCGGATCGGCCAGCGCCGCGCCAGTAACGATGACAGAAATTAGGATTAAGAAGAACCGCATAAAAACCTCGATTGAAGTAACTATCCTAACGCCCTTTTTGTCTGTTTCTGAAGTAAAGCTTAAGGATTTAAAGCTCGGTTTTTCCTTATTTAGTACGAATTAATGGATAGCAAACACTTCATTAAGCGTTGGATGGGGATGAAGAATCCGATCCAGTTGATCCACGGTGACCTTTTGAGTCACTAACACGCAGGCTTCACCGATCAGGTCCGTCGCTTCGGGACCCACTAATTGGATACCCACAATGAGACCGGTGTCGCCATCGGTGACCATCTTAGACCAGCCTTGTATCTCATTCAAAATGCGGGCCTTGCTGTTGGCCGCGAAATTATTTTTATACACCTTCACGTTTTTAAAAATCTCGCGCGCTTCGGATTCGCTTAAGCCCACCGCCGCGATTTCGGGTGAGGTGAAAATGACATGGGGCACTTTGGTGTCATCCATCGTTTCGAGAGAATTAGGATTAATAATTTTTTGTGCCAGGATTCTGGCATGTTCATAAGCGGTATGCGCGTAAGGATATTTACCCGTCAGATCGCCCAGGGCGTAAACATTTTCCACAGAGGTTTGTAAAAAGCCGTTGGTCTCGATTTTGCCGTTTTGCGTTTTAACATTTAAAGCCGGAATGCCCGCCACGTCGGAGTTGGGCGCCCGGCCCACTGCCACCAAAATCATTTCCTCATCCTTGGGTTCGACCGCCGATAAACCCAGTTCTACTTCCACGCCCAGCTTGCGCAAAGCGTTCAGCAATATCTGGCCGATTTCCTCATCCATGTTCGGCAGAATTTTCGGCATCACATCGCCCACCCGCACCTTCACGCCCAACTGGGCGTAAAGACAGGCAAACTCCAGACCGATAACACCCGCGCCCACAATCAGCAGCGACTTGGGCAATCGCGGCTGCGAAAGCAGTTCATCACTGGTGACAACATTCCCCCCGACTTTGAAGCCCGTCAACTGCCTTGGCCGAGACCCCACGGCCAAAATTAAATGATCGCCTTGAAACTCTTCCCCATTACATTCAACCGTCGTTTTGTTTTTAATCACCGCTTCGCCCTGAATAACTTCCACCTTCGCGGTCGAAAGCATGGACTGAATACCCCGCTCTAATATCGAGAGCGTCTTTTGAGTGCGGTCCGCCATGGTTTGAAAATTGAAATGGATGTTATCGGCCTCAATACCCCAGGCCTTACCCTCTTTGGAGAAGGTATGAAACCGAGTCGCGGCGGATTGAAGTAATTTAGTGGGGATACAGCCAACTTGCAGACAGGAGCCGCCAAGTTTCTTTTTCTCAAAGAGAGCGACGGTCTTGCCGCCCTGGGCTAACAGTTGGGCCGACCGGTAGCCGCCAGGTCCGCCGCCAATAATGAGTACGTCAAAATTTTTCATGCGTCTCCCCCGTAATGAGGGTGTCATTATCACGATTCAACGCTTCTAAGAAAAGCCTATCGTTCAAATTGAACGCCTTGGGACTTAAAAGCTTGAATCAGCGCCTTTTCTAGTTCTTCTCTTTTAATAGCCTGCAAGGCGGGATCATCATTGAGCCCCGCCATGTTTTCCACACTCGAAGCAGGAAAAGCTTTTTTCCAATCGTCCGACACCGATAAAAGAATCACACCCTGCTGTAAAAACACGCCGCCTTCCCGGGCCTGCGCGCCGCCCGCGACTTTTTTGCCCTTCCAGGTGAGTTCAGCCTGCGAGGGCGCAGAAAAACAATGCGGGTCGCCCAGACCTAAATGCTTTTCGGTGGTCATTTGCACGTCGCGCCCCAGGCTTTGGATGCCCTTCGCCAATAGCTTGCTGATCTTGCAATAGCTGTCGATGAGCGTGCCGCCCACTAGCGCGTTGTCTTTAGAAGCCACAATGGCGTAGCAAAGATCGCCCGCGCCGTGCAAAACCGCCCGGCCCCCCGTGGGACGCACTTCATAGGGAAAGGGCAGGCTATCGAGTTTGAACCGGCGGGCTTCTAAACGTCCCAGCGTGAAAGTAGGTTTTGAAAAATAAAAAAAGCGCAGAATGGGAGCGTCGCCCGCCTGAAAGCTTTTAAACAGTTCGGCGTCATAGGCCATTTGGTCTTGCGACAGCGATGGGGATGATGGGATAAGCTGCCACCGCCGAGAATCGGCGGAATTTTGAATTAAATCCAAAAATCACTCCTAAAAATAAAAGCGGCCAAAGCCGCTTTCCTTAATTCAAAATTCATAATTTAAAATTTAGAATTGTGTGTTCAGAAGCTAACAGAGCTGCCGCAGCCGCAGGAACCCTTGGTATTAGGATTTTCAATCACAAAACCCGAACCGCGAAAATCATCAATGTAATCCACTTTGGAACCAGCCAGATACTTGGCACTTTGAGGGTCAATCAAGATGCGGATTTCGCCCGCTTCGTTAATTTCGTCGTCGTCTTTTTTATCGTCAAAGGTAAACCCATAAGAAAATCCGCTGCAGCCGCCGCCTTCCACATAGATACGGAAATCTTTGCCCTGGTAGTCCGCGCTTTGGGTGGCAAAGTTCTTTACCTTGTTAACGGCGTTTTCAGTTAATTGAATCATTCAACTTCTCCTCTGTCGGAAGTCAATCTTCTCGACGCTTCTATTATATCGGCTTCTTCCCGCTGTGCGTCAAGACGGGACCACGATCCCCGGCTGACCATCAACTTTTTTGCCCTGAATAAACAATAAACCCACGCGAGACGGCCCTAAAACACCGCGGGACCCTTCGGACTGCCGGCCCGAAAAAGAACCAGGATTGAAAAAATAAGTTTCACCCACCTGCCGGGCTTTGGGTTCGAAATTGTTGCCGTATACAATCACATTCACCGGATCATTCTCAAACTGCTTGAGCATCCAAGGCATGAGGGAATGCGGTTCTCCGTAGCCATGAACCAACCCGATCTTGAAACCCTGATAGCGCCATACGGATTTGACATAAAGTTCCGAACGAATCTCGAAAGATTCCGCGTTCCCGCAAACCGCCTCGGTCGGCGCGATTTGTTTGAGCTGATCTATCACCCGCACATCGCCCACAGGTCCCGCGTGTAGAATCGCGTCAACGCCTTTGAAAACCTGACGGAGTTCTTTTAGTTGGACGGGCGATAACAGTTCTTTGGTGTCCGCGATAACGCCCACAATCATCTAAAACTCCTTATTTTGACATCACAACCGTTTAACTTTACACTAGCCGTCCAAACCAAAAGGCACATTAACCACGGAGTTCACAGAGTACACGGAGTAAAACGAAGAAAAGACTAATGATTTTGTTTTAACTCTGTGCCCTCCGTGTACTCTGTGGTGAAAATTGGAAGGTCTGAAATTGAAAATCGCCGTCTGCCAGATCAATACAACCGTCGGGGATTTTAACGGCAACGTTGAAAAGATCCTAGCTTCCCTGAAAAAGGCCAAAGCGGACGGCTGTGCCCTGGCGTTGTTCCCTGAACTGACCCTGACTGGCTACCCGCCGCGCGATCTTTTGGACCGCGCCTCCTTTCTGGAAGCGTCGAAAAAAGCCGTCGAAACCGTCGCCCAGGGCGCCCAGGGCATTGTGGCCGTGGTCGGAACCCTGCTGGAAAACAAAGGCTCGGGCAACGCGCTTTTTAACAGCGCGGTCGCGGTGAAAGACGGCCAGGTGCTTTACACCGTTCACAAAACCCTTTTGCCGAACTATGACGTATTTGACGAAGCCCGCTATTTCGCGCCGGCTGCCGAACCCGCCAAACCTTTTGAGTATGAGGGACTAAAAATCGGCATCACCATTTGTGAGGACATTTGGAACATGCCGGGTTTTGAGACCCATAAGCTTTATCAGCGCGATCCCCTGACCGAACTGGCCAAGCACAAACCGGATGTGGTTCTCAATTTATCCGCCTCTCCTTTTCACGCCGCCAAACTTTCCACCCGCAAGAAACTGCTGAAAGCCGCCACCGAAACCGTGAACGCGCCGGTAGTTTATTGCAACCTGGTGGGAGGCAATGACGAGTTGATTTTTGACGGCAATAGCATGGTAACCGACGTGATGGGCAACACTGCCCAGCTGGGCAAAAGTTTTGAAGAAGACTATCTCATCTATGACACCTCGGCGCCTTCAAAGATGTCCACCACAGGCCCATTGAGCGACATTGAAACGGTTCATCAAGCTATTGTGCTGGGTACCCGCGATTATGTGCGCAAATGCGGTTTTGAAAAAGTTCTGATTGGTTTATCCGGCGGTATCGACTCCGCTTTGGTCGCCGCCATCGCAGTGGAAGCTCTGGGGTCCGCTAATGTCATGGGCGTCACTATGCCGTCGCCCTTTTCTTCCAAAGGTTCTATAGAAGACTCACGCCAGTTAGCGAAGACACTTCAGATAGAGTTTAAAGAGATTCCCATTTCGCCTCTATTTGAGGAAGCGCTCAAAGACCTGACGCCTTTCTTCGAGGGAAAACCTTCGGACGCTACGGAAGAAAACATTCAGGCCCGCCTGCGCGGCATCACCCTGATGGCGCTTTCCAATAAATTGAACCGGTTAGTCTTGTCCACTGGCAACAAAAGCGAGATCGCGGTGGGCTATTGCACCCTTTACGGCGACATGTGCGGCGGACTGGCGGTGATTTCGGATATCCCTAAAGTGATGGTTTACGAACTGGCCAAACACATTAACCAACACAAGGAAATCATCCCGGAAGCGACTATCACCAAGCCGCCCTCAGCCGAGCTGCGGCCCAATCAAAAAGATAGGGACTCGCTACCTCCCTATGAAACCCTCGACGCAATCCTGCGTTTATATGTGGAAGAGAACCAATCGCCGGACAAAATCGTCAAGGCGGGCTTTGATGTGGGCGTGGTGAAGGACATCGTCAAAAAGATTAACCAAAACGAATACAAACGCCGTCAAATGGCCCCCGGCCTCAAGGTCACTACCAAAGCCTTTGGCATGGGACGCCGTATTCCCATCGCGCAAAAATTCAAAGAGAAGTAAGTTTGAATTCCCGGTCAATTTATTTTCAATCCGCCTAACAACCTGTGTTATAAATAATCGGTAGGAAAGTTCCCGCTGGGCGTTGCGGGTTTTTTTAGTTCAAAAGCTAAAATCATTTTCCGTTGGAGGCTTCTGTGGCTGAACCGCTTTGGAATTACAGCATCAAGTGCCCTTTCTGCGAAGCCAAGTTTGAGACCACCCGCATGCGCACCTCCGCCATCCGCACCAAAGAACTCATGAGCGATTTCGGCAATATCTTTGAGGGTGAATGCCCTTACGTTTACGCCATCACGGTTTGCCCGACTTGTTCTTTCGCCGCGCGCAATTCTGACTTTGAGAAAATCCGCGTTCAATCCGAGGCCAAGATTATGGCCGCCAGCAAGCAGCTGCGTCTTTCTACCAAACCGAAACCGGATATTTTTAAATTAGGTCCCAGCACTCCTGAGGTGGCTGTGAAGCGTTTTGAACTGGCGATTGCCTTCTACAAAATGCGTTATGTGGTCGAAATGGGCGTCTTGGCCAATATGAACCTGCATGTGGTTTGGCTTTACCGTTTAGCGGGCAATAAAGAAAAAGAACAGTTGGCCCTGGCTCAAGCCGCCGCTATTTATGAAGAGTACCTGGCCAAAGCCTATACCCTGCCCGAAAGCCTGGGCGAACCCGGCGTGATTTACCTGATCGGCGATCTCACCCGCCGCCAGGGAAAACTAAAAGAAGCCCGCCGCTTGTTTGAATCCGCTCTCGCCAGCAAAGAAATCAAAGACTATCCCAAAATCGCCGATATGAGCCGGGATATGATTCAGCTGATCAAAGACGAGATGGAAAAAACCTCTCAAACCGCGTAATCACGGATTGATTCAACCGCATTCCTAAGACACAATGTCGGCCTGCCCTGAGTTTATCGAAGGGCCGACATCTTTCCGAGGTCCTTATGCCTAAACCCATTGTCGAGATCACTAAAGAAATTACCTTTGAGGCCGCTCATTACCTTCACAATCCTAAATGGGACCGGGCCAAGAATTTAGACGTCTTTAAAAAATGCTCCGGTTACCGCCACGATGATCCCAAAGCGATCTATTATCCCCACGGCCATTCTTACCGCCTGCGTGTTACCGTCAAGGCCACACCCCATCCCGAAACCGGCTTTGTGATGGACTTTAAGGCCCTCAAGACGGTCCTCGAGGCCAATGTTTTTAACCAGTTTGACCACCGCTTTATCAATAAAGAAGTCGAGCCCTTCAAGGACAACCCGAACTTTCAAACCACAGTGGAAAATTTATTATTGGTGATGTGGGCCAACATCAAACTGGCTTTACAAAAAGAGAAAGTCATTTTGTCGGAAATCAGCCTGTGGGAAACCCCGACCAGCTTCGCCACCTACCGCGGCGAGAAGAAATAATTAAAAGAGCGAAAGCGTGCCGGGATTCGTAAAGGGCTCCATACAGCGCGCGTCATTGTGGGATGGACTGTTGACCCAATCGCTGATCTCATAAGCTTCCATTAACTCATCCGAATAAGACTTCAACAACGGTTTCAGGCTTTCTTCTTTCTGTTCCCCATCTAACCATTGCTCAAAATGCTGAGACGGCACAATGACCGGCATACGGTTGTGAATAGCCTGGACTGTGCGATTCGGTTCAACCGTTAGAATGACGCAGCTCTCGGAACCCTCTTTGGCTTTGGACGCTGCCCAAAAACCCGCCAGGGCGAAGGGCTGCTGGTCTTTAAGCCGTATAAAATAAGGCCGAGTTTCTTTGCCCTCGTGCCGCCATTCATAAAAACCATCCACTGGAATCAGACAGCGACCCTTTTGAATGGGTTCTTTGAAAGACGGTTTTTCAAAAACCGTTTCGGATTGCGCGTTCACTACCAACCGTTCGCCCAACCGCAGACCCCACGGGGATAACTTCATTTCACGCTGTTTTGATTTTTCATTCACGAAAGCCAAAGGAATCTTCTGAGAAGGCGCCACGTTATAGCTGGGCTTCCACTCGACGGCTTGTTCAATGCCGAGCAGTTTGAGAATGGCCGCCATATTGGTTTTTAAGGTGTACCGGGAGCACATAAGCGCCTCGAAAAATAAAAACCCCTCTCAGCGAAAGCCAAGAGGGGTATGAGTGGTGGACATTACTGGATTTGAACCAGTGACCTTCGCGATGTGAACGCGACGCTCTAACCAACTGAGCTAAATGTCCAAAATCATCGAACTATTAATATCGATTTGGCGTTTAACACTTGAGCGAAGCTCAACGTGTAAATGTCCAAGATCGTCAATGAACTTGAGGGGGCGTAGTTTAGGGCGAAAAAACCGCCTTTTCAACTAACTAATCCTGACAACAACCGCCTGAAAGCGTAAAAGGCTTATCCCAACAGACCTCTTTTTCCAGCGATTCCCCGGGCGTGGGGGTTGTTGGCGCTTCAGAGGTTTCGGTTTTTTCTAATTCTTTGGGTTCCATAGACGCCTCAAAAAGGATGCTCTTTTATAACCCGAGTCCTGAAAAAAGGAAAGCGCCGCTTGACCCTAGAGTATGCTCTAGAGTGTAGAATTCATCCTTGGAGTTTTCATGAAAAAACTAAAACCTCTTCAAATTGGCGCGGTAGCGAAGCAAAGCCAAACCTCTGTTCACACCATCCGCTATTACGAAAAGATGGGATTATTGAAGACGCCCGCCCGGGGCGAGGGCGGCTTTCGGCTTTATTCTTCCGATACGGTGGAGAAACTCATTTTCATTAAAAAGGCCCAGGGCTTCGGGCTCACCCTGAAGGAAATTAAAAAAATCATGGTTTGCGGCAATCAGGGGCTGGAACCCTGCTGCGATTTAACCACCAACCTCTTCACCCAAAAGATTGATGAACTCGAAGACCGAATTCAAGAGCTCGAAGGCATGAAGGGCCGGTTGAAGTCGGTCTTGTCGGGCTGGGTCAAACCCAAATCGAAAAAGGATTTAGCGTCATGAAACAACGTGTCTTGATTCTCTGTACGAAGAATTCATGCCGGTCCCAAATGGCCGAGGGTGTGCTGCGCCATTACGGTTCGGATAAGTTTGACGTTTTCAGCGCGGGGTCCGTTCAATCCCACGTGAACGCCAACGCCATCCGCGTGATGAAAGAGATTGGCATCGACATTTCGAGCCAACGGTCCAAAACCATGGATGAGTTTCTCAGCCAGTCTTTTGACTATGTCATCACCGTCTGCGATAACGCCAACGAGTCTTGCCCCATTTTTCCGGGCGCCAAAAACCGCCTGCATTGGTCCTTCCCCGATCCGCCCCAGACTGAGGACCCGGACGAGAAATATTTAATAGAATTTAGAAAAGTCCGCGACATGATTTTAGAAAAATTTAAAAAAGCCGCTACGGGAGACTTCAATTCATGAATTTAATCCTCTGGAAAAAAACTGTTGCCGAGGCTATCGGCACCTTCACCATTCTTTTCGCGGGCTGCGGAAGTGTGATGGTGGCGGAACGATTCCCCGGTTCTATTTCCTCCGGCGGCATCTCGGTCATCTTCGGGCTGGCGGTCATGGTGATGATCTACGCGGTCGGCCATATTTCGGGCGCTCATTTTAATCCGGCGGTCACGCTGGCTTTCGCGGCCACCCGGAATTTCCCTCTCAAAGAAGTCGGCGCTTACTGGTCAGCCCAGGTGATTGGCGCCGTCTCGGCCATCGGTCTTCTGACCGTTCTATTACCCCCCGGGCATACTTTCGGCGCGACCCACACTTCCTTACAGCCGCTTCAAGCGGTCGGCTGGGAAATTGTGCTGACCTTCTTTTTAATGTTCGTCATCATGGCCGTCGCCACCGATACCCGCGCGGTCGGCACTATGGCCGGCGCGGCCATTGGCGGCACCGTGATGCTGGCGGCCTGGGTGGGCGGCCCGGTCACCGGCGCTTCCATGAATCCAGCCCGGTCTTTCGCCCCCGCGCTTTTTGAGGGCAATCTGGGCAGTCTTTGGATTTATCTGGTCGGCCCTTTTATCGGCGCTTTACTGGCGGCTTTCATCTACAGCCACCTGCGCCATGAGCCTTCGGGGGAATAACCCAATTCCGTTGCGCCCATCACCGGGCCTTTCTATATTGTCCTCACCTTCAAGAAAGCGCCAGGCATGATACCATCCCATTTAAAAACCGCCTATGAGGCCTGCCAAAAGATGGCCTCGGCCCATTACGAAAATTTTCCCGTGGCCTCCCTTCTTTTGCCCGAAGAAAGCCGTCCCCACATTGCCGCGCTTTACGCTTTTGCCCGCACCGCTGATGATTTCGCGGATGAGGACCGCTATGAAGGACGCCGGATTCAGGAAATCAACCGCTGGGAAAAAGGTTTGCGTGCCGCGCTGAAGGGACAAAAATCTCCCGCTATTCTTCAAGCTTTCGCTCATACCCTGAAGACCTTTCGGATTCCCCTCTCTCTGCCGCTGGATCTACTGAAAGCCTACCGCATGGACCTGACGAAAAAGCGATACAAAACCTGGAACGAAGTTCTTTATTACTGCCGGCACAGCGCCAACCCTGTGGGCCGGATGGTTCTTTATATATCCAATATCCGGGACGAAAAACGGCACCGCTATTCGGACTCGATCTGCACCGGGCTTCAGCTCATCAACTTCTGGCAGGACACCGCTATCGACCTGGGCCGGAACCGGATTTATTACCCCCAGGCCGAATTGAAAAAAGCCGGAGTCAGGGAAAAAGACCTCCTGGCCCTCCAAAACTCTCCCGCGGCGCGGCTTTTAGTGAGGAACGCGGTGAATTACACCGAGCGTTCGTTTCAAAAGGGCTATCCGCTTTTAAACCAGGTCTCAGGCCGCTTGCGGTTAGAATTACGCGCCACCTATCTGGGCGGGCAAGGTATCCTCAGCAAAATCCAGAAGATGGATTACAATGTGCTTCAAAATCGGCCAGCCTGGACAAGCCTCGATAAAGTCTCTCTCGCGGTGAATGCCCTGCTGGGCCGGGTGAAAGCTTAACTCAGGGGTCCCTTGAATCCTCAAACCGCGCCTCTTCAAAACAAAACGAGCTTTTACTATCCCCTTCTGCTTTTGCCGAAAGCGCAACGTGAGGGCATGGAAAGTCTGTACCGTTTTTGCTGGGCCGCTGATGATATCGCGGACAATAACGACCCCCTGCCGTTAAAACGCAAAAAACTCGCGCTCTTTAAAAAAAATCTCAAGCTGGCGCTGGCCGGTAAGGCCCAGGATCCCCTGTTTAAATCTTTTCAGAAAACCATTCAACAGTTCCAACTCTCGCCCCAGCCGCTTTGGAGCATCGTTAAAGGCGTGGAGCGGGATTTAAAACCCATTCATTTCAAAAAATTCGCCGAGCTGCACCGCTATGCCTTACAGGTGGCCGGCGGCCCCGGCTTAGCCTCGATGGAAATTTTTGGTTTTAAAGACAAAGCTCACCGCGTTTACGCTGAAAATTTGGGCGTCTTTTTACAAATCGTCAATATGACCCGCGACTACCGGGAAGACATGGCCCTGGGCAGACAATATTTTCCCGAGGAAGACTTCAAACGCTTTCATCTGAATCCCCGCCAATTGGGTGACAACAATTCCCACTGGAATCCCTTCGTCAAATTTCAGCTCAACCGCGCCTGGGATCATCTGCAAAAAGCCCGCAAAGCTTTGACCCGGCATCAACAAAGTGAACTGGCGACCGCGGAGGCTATCGCGGCGGTTTACGTGCGGCTTTACCAGAAATTAAAAGTACATCCTCATCAAATTTTGGAAGGCAGGGTGGGGTTGGCTCCGCTAGAAAAATTACTGTCCGTTTCCGGCGCTTCCTTCCGCTGTTTCCTCTGGAAATGGGCGAAAGATTAATGAAACTGACAAAAATTTTTTACCAAGATACTAAGCATTTCGAATTTGGGTGTCTTGGTGGCAAAGTATCGGAGTTTCATTAATGCGTAAGGTTATTGTGGTGGGGGGCGGTTTCGCGGGCGTCGCGGCAGCCACCGCTTTAGCCGAAAAGGGCGTTCAAGTCGATCTGCTGGAATCCCGCGGTTCTTTAGGCGGACGAGTTTACTCTACGGATAACCCTTCTTTCCCCGCGCCATTTGATAACGGCCCGCATCTGCTGATGGGCTGTTACCACGAGACCTGGAAGCTGTTAAAACGGTTAGGCGCGCCCGATACCTTTCACAAAATCGACCCGTTAAATCTTTCGTGGCTTTGTCCTGGCGGTCAAAAAGTATCCCTTCAATGCGCGCCGCTGCCCGCGCCGCTTCATTTGGTCTGGGGGCTTCTTACCACCAACGCTTTTTCCTGGAAAGAAAAAGTATCGCTGACCAAAGCTTTGCTTCTTTTTTCTAAAAAACCTTTCTCTCTAAACCCCGAAATCAAAACTGTCGCGCAATTATTAGATTTCACCCATCAGGGCCCCCAGGCCCGGGAACGCTTTTGGATTCCCCTTTGCAACGCGGTCATGAACGTACCCGTCGAAATGGCTCCCCTGGCCGGCTTTGGGGAAGTTTTGCACCGCGTGTTTTTTGGGAGCCGCAAGGACAGTTCTCTGGTAGTCGCGGGAAAGCCTCTGAGTGATATCGGTTTTAAACAAACCCCCGCTTATTTGAAAAAGCAGGACGGTGCCGTTCATTTTCATGAGGGCGTTCAAAGCTTTAAAGTTTCAAAAGACAGTTTTGAGGTGCTAACCCGGCTGGGAAATACCTACACCGGAGACGCGCTGATCTGGGCTGTGCCGCCTTCTTCCTTATCCGCTCTTTGGCCCTCTGACGGCTGGGAGAAAATCAAAACCCTTCCCCAGTTGGGGAAATCACCCATCATTTCAGTTCACCTGATCCTTTCCCGATCCCTATTTTCCGAACAACTCGCCGGCCTCTCGGGCGGGCGGTTTGAATGGGTCTTTAACCGCAACGCCAATTGGGGCTGGAAGGGCGGGGGCCAATATTTGAGTCTGGTCGCCAGCGCGGCCGAGCCGCTCGCCAAACAAACAGAGAAAGAACTGGTGGATCTGGCCGTTAAGGAATTAAAAACCCGTCTGCCCACTTCGGTCACGTTTGAGGTGCTTCACGCCAAGGCCACCCGCGAGATGGCCGCGACTTTTATTTGGACAGAGGAAACCGACCGCCTGCGCTTATCCACCGAGACACCTTATCCTCACGTGAGGCTAGCCGGCGATTGGACCGCCACAGGCCTTCCCGCCACCATTGAAGGTGCCTGTTTATCGGGACACACCGCGGCGCAAAAAACATGGGAACATCTGAACCAAACCCCATAAAATAGCCTCATGTCAAAGTCCCCTTCGGCCTCACCCTTGCCCTTTCATCCCTGGATTTATTTTTTTATTTTTTTAACCGCTAATACGCTGCTTTCCTATTTCACTTTTTCAACCGAGACCAATCTTTGGATAGGTTTTCTGGGCCTCGCCCTGCCCTTTGGCCTGGCCTGGTGGACTAACCGTTCTTCCGGAGACTCCCACACTCCCCTCTATCAAATAGAGTTCTTTAAAAAAATCCCAATCTGGGTTTGGCTGCTGATCGGCGCGGCGGCCATTTTCTTTCGTTTTTATAAACTCACCACCCTTTCCGCCTGGCCGACTTTTGACGAGGGCATGTTTGGATTCACCGCGATTCAAATGAATCAGAAGGGTGTTGACCGCCTCTTTTATATGTTTAGCGACATTCCGGTCTTCTACCCGTGGTTTTTAAGCCTGGTCTTCAAACTCTTCGGCCCTTCGTTATTTAATTTTTGCTTTTGGCCGGCGGTTTTTTCCACACTGGGCGTTCCCCTGGTTTATCTAGCGGCCCGGCAGTATTTTTCAAAATCCTTTTCTTTCTTTTGTCTGCTGCTGGCCGCTTTGGCTTTCTGGCCCTGTTACAGCGGGCGTTTTTGCGAGAATGAGGTTTTAATCTTCCCCTGGGAAGCCCTGGTGTTTTTGTGGCTGGGGAAATGCGCCCAATCTTCCTCTCCCAAAGGAGACCGGTTCGCCGCCCTTTTGGGGCTGAGTCTGGGCCTGGCTTTTTACGCCGTGTATTTGCACTGGATGTCGGTCACGCTCATCGTGGTTTTCACCATGATTTTTCTCTTTGGGAAAGAACGGCCTTCGCGCCTGATCTGGTTCGCGCTGGGGCTGGCCCTTCCGGTGATTCCCTTTGTTATCCTCTCCGTTCAAACCGGCGGGGTGAATTACCTTCACTCCCAATCCATTCTTACGATGGCGGAACCCTGGATTAAAAAGATTCAATGGGCCTGGAATACCCCTCATGTTCTTTTTTGGGGAGCGGTATATGAAGAGGTTTGCTACCGGCCCGTTTGGGGCGGATTGATCAATCCCCTGTTGGGCGCGTTATTCGGCGTGGGGCTGTTGGAAATTTTAAAAAACTTAAAAAACTCCTTGTACCTCTGGCTTTTGATTTCGTTTTTTATTTTTTTACTGCCGGGCGCACTGAGTTTGGGGTTTGAGTTTTTCCGGATCATTCCCATTCTGGTGGTGCTGATTCCGGTCATCGGCTTAGGTTGGGCCCGGCTGACTCAGGCGTTTTCTTTACGTTGGTCTACCGTCATTTTATTAGCCCTCATGATTCCATCACTCCTGCTGGACGCCTATCAGCTCTTAGGCGTTTATCCGCGCCTTTGGGACAATCCCTCTTACTGGCTGAAAGAAGTGAAGTCGATCAACAATTACCGGGCTTACCAAATTCTCAAATCAAAATCCCTATCCGATGGCCCAGGGTTTGTTTTCGCGGATTTTATTCCCAGCCTGGATGACCAAACTTTGAATTTGGCCGACTATTCCTTCAACGCGGTCAATAACAGCCGTCTGGACGGGGAAAAAGCCAAATGGGCCGCCGTGATGATTAATGTGAACTATCAGCCTTTTTTGGCCAAACGTTTTGGCAAAGGAACTATCTATTGGCTGTCGAAAGACCTGAATGCCGCCGACGGCGGTTGGATGCTTTGGATCATTGATATCAACGAAACAAACCGCCCCGTTTTCCGCCAATGGCAAAAAGCCAGTCAGTCCCTGAATGATTATTTAACCGACTATTTTCAGGGCACCAGCCCCGCGGGGAACCGCGTGATCCCCAAGGTTCTCGATACGCTCAACCAGATCGGGCCGCAATTCGCTGGCGATCCTTTTTTGGAATCCTGCTACGCCGAGAAAAAAGCGGATTTGCTTTATAAAACTCAGGGCGCGGCCGCTTCCAGCCAATACTTGATTCAGGCCCTTCCCCAGGGCTATCCCGCCGCCCATTTGTTTTACCGCTTGGGAACGCTGCAGCTGCTTCAACATCAGGAAGCCGAAGCTCGAAGGACCTTTCAAAAGGCCCTTCATGCCCCCATCAACTTCACTCAATCCGCCCAATTCCTGAATTCAACCGCGAAGTAAAACGCCGGGCGCAAAAAACATGGGAACATCCCGGCCAAAACTCTTAAAATAGCTTCAATGTCAAAATCTTCTTCCGCTTTCAAATCGCCTATCGCTTTCTCCGCCTGGATTTACTTTTTTATTTTTTTAACCGCCAACACGCTGCTTTCTTACTTCCCGCTGACGTTTCAAGCCAGCCTCTGGATCAGCCTATTGGGCTTAGCCCTGCCCTTCGGGATAGCTCTCTGGACCGGCAAACCTTCGCCTACCTCGGAAAGTCCCTTACACCAATTTGAGTTTTGGGCAAAAATCCCTCTCTGGATCTGGATAGTGCTGGGCGCTGCCGCTCTCTTCTTCCGCTTTGATCAACTCACCACACTTTCCGCCTGGCCTATTTACGACGAAGGCATGGTGGGTTTTTGCGCCCTGCAAATCGCCCAAAAAGGCGTTCATCATCTTTTCTATATGTTCAGCCAGATCCCCGTCTTCTATCTTTGGCTTTTGGGTTCTGTTTTTAAACTTTTTGGACCGTCCCTGTTCAGTCTTTGGTTTTTACCCGCGCTCATTTCCGCGCTTTGGGTTCCCCTGGCTTACTTGACCGCCCGCCACTATTTTTCAAAATCTTTTTCTTTCTTCTGCGTTCTGGCGGCGGGTTTGGCCTTTTGGCCCTGCTATATCGGGCGCTTCTCGGTCAACGAGAATCTCCTTCTGCCTTTGGAGACTTTAGCCTTCTTGTGGCTGGCCAAATGTCTGCGCGCCGAATCGAATCAAAAACAAAACCTCTTCTCTTTTATTTTGGGCCTGACGCTCGGCCTTTCTCTTTACGCCGTTTTTTTACACTGGATTTCGGTTCTGTTCATTGTTGGTTTGACTGCCGGGTATCTTTTTTGGAAAAAACGCCCCGGCTTATTGATTTTTTTAGTTGTGGGTTTCGCTCTCCCCGTCATTCCTTTCGCGGTGATTTATTTTCAATCTGAAAACCTCTCTTACTTTCATCTGTTGTCGAGCGCCAGCCTCTCCGAACCCTGGCTTGATAAATTAAAAGACGCCTGGAATACCCCCCAGGGTCTTTTCTGGGGCGTGTCGCCCCGTGAGCTTTGTTACAAGCCCCTTTGGGGCGGGTTGATCAATCCCGTGCTGGGCGCGCTTTTCGGAATCGGTTTATTGGAAAGTTTTAAAAACCCTCAGCGGGCTTTATACCGCTGGCTTTGCGTCGCGGGCCTTGTTCTTCTTCTGCCCGGTATGCTGGTAAGTGATTTTGAGTTTTACCGCGTCTTGCCGGTTTTGGTGATTTTGATACCACTCATCGCTTTAGGCTGGGCGCGCCTCACACGGGGCTTTTCGGCGCGATCCGCTGCCGTCATTTTATTCGGCCTGATAGCGGCCTCCACCGCGCTGGATTTTCATCAACTCTTTCAGGTTTATTCCCATCTTTGGGATTCGCCCGGCTACTGGGTCAAGGAATCCAAATCGATCAACAATGATCGGGCCTATCAGCTATTAAAGGCCAAGGCCCAAACCGAGGGGCCCGGTTTTGTTTTTTCAGATTTTGCCCCGGGCTTCAATGATCAAAACCTCAAGTTGGCCGATTATAGTTTTAACGCCGCGGCCAATGAAAAACTCGACAGTGAAAAAGTCCAATGGGCTGCTTTGGTCGTCAACGTGAATTACCAGCCCTTTTTGGCCAAGCGTCTGGGGGCGGGCAAAACTTACTGGATCTCGAAAGACCTCAACCTTCCGGATGGCGGATCCATGCTTTGGGTCGTGGAGATCAATGAATCCAACCGCGCCATTTTTAACCACTGGCGGGAAGCCCAGCTGGCTTTAAACGGATATTTGAGCGAGTATTTTGAGCACCTGAACTTCAAAGAAAATAACTCTTACTCCAAAATTTTAAACGCTCTCGACCAAACTTATCCCTTCTTCCAGAAAGACCCTTTTCTGGAAGCCTGCTATTGGGAAAAAAGGGCGGACTTGTTTTCTAGAATTAATCTCTTTACGGAAGCCGCTGAAAATTTAACGAACGCGGTGAAAAAGGGTTATCCCGCCGCCCATCTTTTTTATCACCTGGGAACGCTTCAAATGATTACTCAAAAAAATACTGAGGCCGAAAAGGATTTTCGCCAGGCGGCGCTCGCCCCCATTAACTTTACCCAGTCTTCTTCTTTACTGAATCAATTGAGGGGGAAAACCAATGCCTCCTTCTGATTTCCTCAATGAGAACTTGGCCATTCAATGCGACGACCTGGCCGGCGAGATCAATAAGGTCTACCAACATTTGCCCTGGGCCCAAAAACATGAGGCGGTCGCCCGCTTGACCCGTCAAATTCATCAACTGTCTGAGGAAGCTAAAAAGGCGCAGGAATCCCAAAGCCTCGCCGCGAGCCAAACCCATTTGAAGGAAGCCCTTTCGCTGATCCATGAATGCGTGCCGCTTTTAGACTTATGTTTGAGAAAAGTTTTGGTCTCGCCTGAACTGCATCAGCGGTGGATTGGAAAATTAAACCGCCTGGAAAAAAGCTTTTCCGCCTGGCTGAAGGGGGCCGCCTCTTGAAGCGCCTGCCCCTGGTCGATCTGGTCCGGAGTTTCTCTATCTTGTGTGTTCTGGCGATCCACGCTGACGCTTTCTTCGCGCGCCCTCAAAACCCCGCGCTGGCCTGGGTCTGGAATCACTTTCAGAGAAACGGCACCTATGGGGTTTATCTGTTTTTCCTGGTTTCCGGGTTTCTCATTACGGGCGTGATTCAAAATAACCCGGGCGGGCTTTGGAACCCCTCATTGAGAAGATTTTATGTTCAAAGAGCGGGCCGTATTCTGCCCCTGCTGCTGCTGACCGTTTGGATTGGTTTATTGATGCTGTGGATTCCCCGGCCGCCCAACGCCAGCTATCTGGATGTTTTTCGGCCCGAATCCGGTTCATTGAGTCCGGCGGTATGGATATGCCTGGCGACTTTCACCTTTAACTGGTTTCTCGCCTTTCAAACCACGGCCACTTTGGGCATGTTTTGGAGTTTGCTTTGGTCGCTCTCCGTAGAGGAGCAGTTTTACTTTCTCTTTCCCCCGCTTTTAAGGCTGATGCGGAACGAAAAAAGACTTACCCAATTCATGTTCGCCGTCATCGGCGTCGGCCTGGGCTGGCGGTATCTTTGTTACGCCGCTCAATGGAATAACCGGGACCTTCAGGTTTTTACCTCACTAGGCGCCTTTGACAATATCGCTTTCGGCGTTCTCTTGTACCTGGCGGTCAAACGATGGGGTCCCGCGCTTTCTCAAAGGAAAAGGGCGGCCGCCGGGCTTTGTATCGCGGGTCTGGCGCTCATGACAGCGGTTTATATAGAAACCTCGCTCAATGACCCCTGGGACCGGGTCTATGCTTCCACTTTGCTGGCCTGCGGCTTATTTATGTTTTTACTGGGCGGACTGCAGTTTAACTTCTGGAATGGAAAGCTCGGGGAGCCTTTGACCTGGCCCGGACGCTATTGCTACTCGCTTTATCTTCTTCACCCGATTGTGTTGGCTTTTATGTTCCCGCTTCTGTTTCAAATGAACGCCTGGAAGGCTCTTTTGCTTTTTACCATGGTCAGTACCGCTATAGCCGCCGCTTCTTTTCACTTTTTTGAAAAACCAGCCAATCAACTGATCCGAAACTCTTTAGACAAACGCTGACTTTTAAAAAGAATTACGCGCTTGGTCGGATTTGCTTTTCTCATCCAAAACCCGCATTACCGAAATGCCGTTTCGAAGTTCGACAAACTTTAAGTTAAATCTTTTATTAATTTTGCGGAGCAGGGTTTTTTCCAAAACCGCCGCCGAATACCGGCCATCGATCAAATCGTAATAAGATGAATCGATATCTTTGGATAAATAAAGATAATCGCCGGGAGAAATCGCCGGCTGATAAGACATAACTCTGGCAATAGCCGGTCCGCAAATACAAAGTTGCCCAATGTCGTTATAGGGATAAGCTTTCGTCCTGCCCGTATACATGGAGACATCCAAACCCTTGTTGCCGAAGAAATAGATAACTTCTTTTTTAGAGCCAGAATACTGATTCATTAAATCCGCCGCGGTTTTGACAAAATCATCCTCAGCCAACGGCAGGTTTCTGGCCGCGTCGATCGTTTTTTGCGGTAAAGAAGAAAACTCGGAGAAGCTTTGGCTTAGCTTAAACGCCATATCGGGAACGAGGAATTGCAAATAAAAGCCCAGACCCGCGGCGCTCAACACCAAAATGGTTTTTTTAAATAGTCCGGGAATCGCGAAGCCGTCTTGGCGGCTTCCCAGCCAGTAAAGCCAATAGGCGCCCAATAAAATACTCGGCATGCTGATATGAAAAAGATTATTGGGATGGGCTCTGCCTAAAAAATACAAAAATTGGGAAATGCCGTAAAAAGTCAAAAACACCATGACATTAAAATGCGCCGGCCGGGAAGACTCTTTCCACTTTGTCAGGCTCCCCATCACCACGCATATCGAGATCAATAAAATGCCGATGATGATCCACCAGGCGCCAAAAGCCGGAACCGGCAGCATCCCGAAGCCGTTTTTGTAGAGGAAGATGTAGTCGAAATAGTAGTTCCAATGGGGCCACTCGGCGGCGCGGCGGTAAATATCCCCATAAATAAAAACCAGCAGTAGAAGGCCAAACCCCCATAAAAGAGAAAGACGGCGGATCCATAATTTCCAATTAAACTTCAGACTTTTCAGATCGATGATGGATTCATAACAAACGAAACCCAAATAAGCCGGCAGGGTATAGACGCAAACCTCGAAACTCCAAAAAATAGCCGCGGCGGCCACCGCGGCCTCGGCGATGTAAAAACGATCGGCCCATTTTGGCTTTTGGTTCCTCAAAACGATCAGCGCCATCAGTAAATACGCGAAGCTAAAACGGAGCGGCCCCACCGATGGATTTTGAATAATGAAGCCCATAGTGGCGAAATAATTCACCAATAAAAGAACGACCAGACAAAGGAATGAGTAAAGTCGGGAATGGAATAACTGCCGGACAATAAAATAAAAACAAAAATATTGAAGAACAAAAAGCGCGGTTAACACCAGGCTGAAACTTTCAAATCCCAGCGGCAGAACTTTAAAAAATAGCGAGAGAAAATAAAAAACAAAAAGACCGTACTGGGCGTTGATATTGACTAAAAAGGCTTTCCCCGCGCGAAAATCCGCCAGGGGGCCCAGATAAAATGAATCGTGATAAGTTTCCACCCGGTAATGGGGATCCACGACCAAAACCACAATCAGAAAAAGAGCGAGAAGATAGAAAAAGAATTCCCGTCGAAACAGGGGCCGCGCCGCCGGGTTGGATAAGTTTTCCGGTTTTAGCCCTTCTCTTAAAAGCAAAATAAACAAAAGACCTGCCAACGCGTTGGAAATCGAAGCCAGTTTCAAAAAGAGAAAGGTGTCCGGTGTTAAAAATAAAATCCAGCAGGCAAAAATAACGCCCATCAAAACCATGAGGCTTTTTTGCAGGAAAGGACTTAGCTTTTGGCCTTGCCGGGAAAACCCTTTCACCGCCAAACCAACGCCGAGTTGCGATAAACAAAACAGAGTCACCCTGAATAGGTTTGAGCCGCCCGCCCAGTTGGAGGGCGTGAGCAGATATAAAAGAAGAATAAAATTAACGAAAGCCAGGAGGAAGCCAAAGGAAGAAAAACCGCTGAGCGCTTTGAGTTTCAGCTTTTCCGCCAGGGCCGAAAGCCCCCAGCCGACAGGTAAAAAAACAATCCAGCCCAAAATATAAAATTTAAAATCATTGGTTTTAATAGAGCTGTCAGCGGCCTGAAAAGTAATAAAGAAAGTGACGCCGATGAGCGTGTAAATGCCCGCCAAAAATAAAAACCAAAAATCTTCATAGGACTTTTGATCGCTGTGGTTTTCCCTGGTCAATGAATTCTCCCAACAGCGGAATAATTTAGGGCTGCTTTAGATCGGGCCCATGCATCAAAATTTGGGTTGGCGCTTCAATTTGAAGGGTCGCGTGCTGAATACCGCACTCTGTTTTTAAAACGCTGGTGGCCTTGGCCACAATTTGCTGGGCCTGGCTTAAGTGCTGGTCATCCACCACCAAATGCGCGGTCAGGTGCACGCCCCCGGCACCGACTTCCCATAGATGAATATGATGCACTTCGCGGATATCGCTGATTTCTTTTTTCAAGGTCGTTTCGATCACTTCAGACGTGAGCCCCTTGGGCGCGGACTCTAAAAGAATATGAAGCGCTTTACGGAGCAGTTTAAAAGCGCCCGACGCGATCAGCAGCGCGATCGCCAGACTTAAAACCGGATCCACCCAGGTCCATCCGGTTTGAGAAATCACCGCCACACCGATGAGAACACCTAAAGATGATCCCAGATCACCCATCACATGAATCCAGGCGCCTTGAATGTTAATATCGTCCTCATGACTGCCATGCAGAAACCAGGCCGAAAGCGCGTTAGCTAAAAAGCCGATGGCCGCGATGATCCCCATGGTTTTCCAATCCGGAAGAGAGGGATGGGCGAAGCGTTGAAAAGCTTCCCAGGCCACGCCGAAAACCATCAGGAAAAAGGTAATCGCGTTGCCTAAAGCGGCCAATACTTCTAACCGCGCGAAACCATAAGTGTGGGTAGAGCTGGCGGGTTTTTCAGCCAGGATCATGGCCGTGAGAGAAATGAGAAGCGCCGCCAGATCGGTCAGCATATGGCCCGCGTCGGATAAAAGCGCCAAACTGCCCGAAACCATGCCGCCCACCGCTTCTAAAACCAAAATCAGCGCCGTGATGCCGATGGCCCAGAACATTTTGCTTTTACGGTTAAGCCCATGGGAATGAAACAAGCCGCCTTCGCCGTGATCGTGAGCATGGCTATGGTCATGCGAATGGCCATGATCGTGGTCGTGCTGGTGGGAATGGGGATGGTCGTGGTCGTGAGCGCTCATAAAATCCTAAATTTCTTAAAATCAGGCCAATAAATAAAACGGTCCAAACGCCAGGCCTATATAATAGGCCCGTTAAATAAAAAAATACTTAGATTTTTTAAGAGTCCATCTTGTCCCAGCCTTTCTCCAACCGTTCTTTGGCCTATCATCCTTTAGTCTGGTTTTTCATTTTTCTATTTTCCTTCAGCCTGCTGGTTTATGGCCGCCTCTCCTTAACGATTCAAATTTGGATCCTCTTCATGGGCGTCGTTCTGCCGTTTTTTTTAGGCTTGGCTGCCCTTTCCCAACCGCTTAAAAAAGAAAAACCAGCCTGGGAAGAGTCTTTTCTGCCCCCTTTGTCCGCACCGCCTTCATGGATGGTGATCATTCTGGTCTTCATGATGCTGGTCAGCCGCTTTCTTTTACTGGGTCAATCCGCCTGGTGGCCTGCCGGTGATGAAGCACTGAACGCTTTTTACCTGCCCTTTTGGGCGGAGCATTGGCACGGGGCTCTCTTTGTGGCCTCCAGCCAAATTCCCAGCACCCTGAGTCAGTTAGCCTTTTTTATATTCAAGCTCACTCAAACGCCCCTGCTGAGCGTACAGCTGGTCCCCGCGCTGATTTCTTGCGCGACCGTAGGTATGGCCTATCAAGTTGCCCGGCTTTATTTTTCAAAAACAAATGCCCTGATTGTCTTTTTACTTTTTGCCTTCAGCTATTGGCCGCTTTTCATCTCCTGGACTTTTTTGCCCGGCATCGCCACCCCTTTATGGGAATTAATTCTTTTTTATCTTCTCTACCAAATCAAAAAATCACCCGATAAAAATACCGGATGGTTTTTCCTCTACGGCCTCGCTCTGGGCGCCTGTCCATACACCTTTTTCTCCTGGCCGGTTTTGTTCTTATGGTCCGGGGCCGTTGTTTTTCTAACCGGCAACCATTCCGCAAAAAAGTGGGCTTGGTTAGGCGCGGGCCTCTTCATCACCCTGGCGCCTTATCTCTGGGCCATCAGCCACGGTCCTTACGGCGATTATTTTTGGGGTATCGCGGGTAAAGGGCAGGTCATCACCAGACTCACCCGGGCGAAAGTCATGGCCGAATATGTTTCTTCTCTCTTTTGGGGCGTGGGAAGCGGCACCTGGTTTCCTCAAACCGGGGGATACCTGAATGTGGTCTTGAGCGCCTGCGGCCTGGTCGGCTTCATTGAATTATTTCGGTTCAAACGATTGGCCCTAGTCTGGGCCTGCCTGAGCGCGTTTTTTATTTTCATGCTTCCCGGTTTATTGTCCCGGGATTTTGAGGGCCACCGCATTCTTCTGGCGCTTCCGGTTTTGTTATGGATCGTCGCCGTGGGAATACAGGCGCTTTTGGTGAAATTCCCTAAATCACGCCGGTTGGCGGTTTTGGTTTTATTACTGGGGCTGTCTTTGGTCTTGGATTTAAAAAGAGTCAATAACCCCGTGGTAAATGAGCTGCGCTCCGAACCGGTTTCGAACGAAAGACGATTCAGTTATGAGGCGTTAAAACCCATCGCGGATCACAATGGCCCAGGCCTGATTTTCACCGAATGTATCCCCAACACCACCGACTATTCGCTGAGCTGCTTTTCCTATCCTTTTAACGCGGCCTTTAACCCAAAACTGGCGCCTGAAAAGACTCAGTGGGTTTCGATTTTTACCGCGGATTATTACCAGAACGATCTGAGTAAAAGATTCCCGCAGCTGCGCTGGATTTCCCTGCCCGAGGATAAACACCATGTGCTGGCCCTCATGCCCCTGACTGAGCAAAACCGTAAAGTCTTTTTGGACTGGGTTCCCTTTTACCGATTCGAAATGAACTTGAATTACCAGTTCGCGGATAACCCCAGCGGAAAATCCCGAGATTTTCTTTTAAAAGAGATGATGGACATTTATCCCTCTTTGTCCAAAGACCCCTTTATCCAAAGCTGTTTCTTTCAAAAATTGTTTTATCTTTATTCCGCCGAGAAGACCTTTAATCTGGAAGACACCTGGTGCAGTTACACCAATTTCTCCGACCTATTCCATGCCGCTTACCGAAACAGCTATCAAAACTCGACTTTGAGCGCGCAGCTTTTGGGTTTATTAATTTTGGAACATCAGGACGCTGAGGCGCGGAAACTGTTGGAGAAAATTAAGCGGAACCCAGCTTGACCGAGACTGTTTGGTCGGGGCGTAAGAAATAAAGATAGGCTTCCTTAACGGGCAGTTGGGTGAATTGCTCCAAAAGCCCGCCGTAATAGCCGATCTGTTTTTGGTAGGCCTCTAATCCTCTTTGGCTGTCTTTATCGGTTTTATAATCCACCACCACCCAGGCGCCGTCTTCTAAAAAGGCCAAATCAATCACCGCGTTGAGATTTTTTCCCTCGGCGTTTTTTCCCGACAAGGACAATTCCCGGAATACCTGGGAAGAAGCCTTGGCTCTTTGAAGTAAGTTATTTTTCAGGCCGTTTACCGTTAGGTCCGCCGCTTCTTGAGCTTTTTCCGCCGGCAAGCCCATGCCGGGCGCCCATAAATTCGCCGCCTTCAGAATGGTTTTCTCGTTCCAGTCCCAACCCTTTTCAAGCAATTGGTGGGTTAAAACCCCGAAGGCTTTGCCCAGCCGGTCACCGGAAGCCTGGGGCATTTCTCCCTCCAGGAAATAGCCCTCGCGTTGGGGTTTGTCATCCTCACTATGAGCCACGGAGGTGACGGATTGAAGTTTGGTTTTACCCCGGCGCCTTTCAACTAAGGTCTTTTTGGTTTCTACCAACTGGAGTAAATATTTTTTCTGATCTTCCACAGGCTGGCTGTTTTTTTCTTTTTCCAACAGGTCCACCGCCAGCGCGGAGGCCGCGGACCGGTCTTGAACCGCGGTGACCTTTTGGTGCTTCAACGCTTTGAGATCAAAAGAGCCTGTGATAGGTTTTAAAAATCCTCCGGCTTTTTCCTGAGTGAAGAGTGGAATCACCAGGCTTTCCTTCGCCCGGGTGCAGCCCACATAAAGAAGACGCAGAATTTCGGCTTTTTCCTGCAGTTCTTCATCTTCCTGGGTTTTCTCGAACCCAGCGGTGAAAAGCTTTAGCTCTTTATCCCCGGCTTTAAACTGGGCCGTACCCTTTTGGCGGTTCACGATAAAGTCAGACCGGCGGGGCTTTTCCGGCGCGGCGCCGGAGAGGATCACCACGGGAAACTCCAAACCCTTGGCTTTATGCAAAGTCATGAGAGTCACCTGCTGGCCCGTTTCTTCCGGTCCCGGAGCTTCGCCTTCCATGGCGTCTTCTTCGCGCTGCTTGGCCAGCCACTTCACGAAAGCCCGATAGGTGAAATTTTGGGATTCTTCCAGGTCTCGGCACTGATTAACAACCTTCATGAGATTGGCCACCCGCTGTTCACCGTGAGGCTGACAGGAAGCAACCGCCAGCAGATTGGTATGTTCATATAAGTAGAGTAATGTCTCTGCGGGGCTTAAATGCCTGGTTTCCAAATACCATTGGCGCAAGTGGCGGAACGCCTCACCCACCTTCCCTTTGGCCCCTCTGAGAAATTGAAAAGCCCCCTTATCCTCACGGTAAAGAAAAAGCTGTTCGTCTGTAAAACCAAACAACGGACTGCGTAAAAGAGCCGCCAAACTGGCTTCATCCGCTGGAGATTCCAGACAGGTCAACAAAGTTTCCAGCGCCACAATTTCAGGCCGGTTGTAAAACTTTTTACCGCCCACAATTTGGAATTGAATATGGCGGCGGCGCAAAGCGTTCTCATAAACCGATTCGGTATTCGACAGTTCCCGGAACAGAATGGCGATGTCGCCCTCCTGCAAAGGACGCATCACCGGTTTGTCTTTCGGCGACTTGGGGTCAGTAACGAGCGGTTTTTCTTGGAGCAGTTGTTCAATAAAATCGCCTACGGTTTCCGCCTCCAGCTCACGGAAAGCACCCATGCTTTGTTCTTCTTCAGGGAGTTCCGGCATTTCCAGACCAATGAGCGGTGATAAACGTTCAGATCGTTTGTCTAATTGCCGATGAGCCTTTTGAGCGTTATAGGGGAAAGGTCCGCCCTCAAATAACTTTTCGAAACCTTGGTTAACCCAATCCACAATGGGCGAAAGGGTGCGGAAGTTTTCAGTCAGTTTTTCCACCTGGCCCCCGCAGGCCTGCAGACGGGCTTTCGCCTCGCTGTAAATTTCAACATCCGCCCGGCGGAAGCGATAAATGCTCTGTTGGGGATCGCCGACGAGAAATAGTTTTCCCGGTTCCAGTTCTACGCTTTGCCAGGTCTTAGCTTTTTTATTCCGCAGTTCGGAAAGAAAGAAAACGATTTCAACCTGTAGGGGATCCGTATCCTGAAACTCATCCACAAACAGATGGTCGTAGCGTTTCTTGAGTTCTTCTCGAACTTCCAGCCGGTCTTTGACCAGGTCTCGGGTTTTGGATAAGAGATCGTCAAAATCTAAAAAACCCTGGCGGGTCTTCACCTGCGCGTATTCGATCAGATAATCCCAAAGCCATAACGCCGCCTTTTGAACCGCCGCGTTTTTCACCTCAGCGCCAAAGGATTCTTGTCTTTCCCGCAGGGTTTCAATATGCGCTCTCGCGTCCGCCAGGTTTTCTTTACCCCAGTTGCCCTGAGCGCCCACATTACCCACTTTGGGAATCGTGAGGCCCGCCAGGGCGTAAACCCGCTTATCGCCGGACTGAAGGGCTTCATCCCAGCTCTTGGTAAAAGTCCTCAGTTTTTTCATTAGGCTGTCCTCAGGCGCGACCCCTTTGGCCTTTTCTTGAATGAGAACCCAGGTTCGTTTCAGGTCTTCTAAAGCGCTTTTCGGATCAGGCAAATCAGGAGCTTCTGAAGGTGTTAAAAGCGACCGATTGCTTAATAAATGGTTTTTGAGTTTTTCCAGATGCTCAAAGGTGCCGCCCAAACGGAAGAAGGGCATGAGATTTTCCACGGGGCGGCTCAGCGACTTTTTCAGCCAGTTTTGCCAGGCCTCATCCTCCAGGGCATCGCTTTGCACCTGATCCAGCACAGTGAATTGCGGGTCCACACCCACTTCCACCGGATATTCCCGAAGCAAGGATGAGCAAAAAGAATGAATGGTCGAAACCGATGCCTGTTCCAAATCTTTAATGGCCCGGCGCAGTAATCTTTCACGTTCTTTTTGATCAGCCGGAGACAACTTTTTAAAGCTGTCGGAATCAAATTCTTTTTCTAATCTCAAACGCAGACGTTCGACCAGTTCCCCGGCGGCTTTATCCGTAAAGGTAATGGCCGCGATACGGGCTAGCGGAGTTCCTTTTTCGAGCAGTAGCGCGGCCAGACGGTCGATGAGAAGTGTCGTTTTACCCGTACCGGCGCCTGCGTCTACCGCGAAGGAAGCATCGAGTTCAGAAACAATTTTTTGACGGGCCGATTGGTCGGAGATCATGGCAGCTCCTCCAACCGGTAATAGGCCTTAACCTTTTGATCTTCTTTTTTACGCTTGCCCCGGTCTTCCATGCCCGTGCCGCAAAGTTTGCGGTAGTCGCAATGCTCGCAGGCTGTTCCCACTGAGGGGAAAAGTCCCTGAGCCACGCCGTCCGCCACCGTGGTCAACACCTGGTTTAGAATCGGTTTCACCTCGCCCACCGCCTCAGGGTCGAAAGCCACTTTTTTATAATCCCCCCGGCGGGTCATAAAGTCATAGAGAGCCTGCTTGGAAATTTTTTCGGGATAAAGATGACGCAGCGCCCAAAGATAAAAGGGCAATTGTAGTTTAGTGCCCGCCTTCACGCTGTTCTTCGGGGATTGAGAGGAAGTGCCCGTTTTATAATCCACCACCCGAAGGGCTTTTTCATTCGCGGAAATGTCCACCCGGTCCATCCGGCCCTGCAGTTTCAGTTTTTGGCCGTTGCCCAGTTCAAAGACCACCTCGTTGCCCTTCTCACCGAAAGCCACCTCAAAAGCGAAAGGCGTCCAATCTGGATCCACCAGCACGTCTTTGATGACCCCTTGAAGGTCGGAAGTCATTTCCTCTTTTTCCCAATGCCACAATCCCGGCGCGCCGGGTACCCCATTCTTTTCAAACTGGCGGAAAGCTTTTTGGGTTTCTTCTTCCAAAACTTGTAATCCTTGAGCGACGTCTCTTTGGGCAGCCCATTCTTCTTTGACCCCTCGACTCAGGGTATTTTCCAAAATATCGTGAATCAAATTGCCTCGGTCCGAGGCTTGAAGCTGAAGAATTTTTTCAGGGTCCGGATAAACCGTCAGGTGCAGAACATAGCGGTAAAAGTAGCGTAGAGGGCAGGCCGCGAAAGTTTCCAGCCGCGAGGCGGAGATAGAACTGCCATCCAACCCGTGGTTCTCAGCTAACGCCGTCAAAGCCGCGGCGTTGGTCACCATGCCATCATGAGCCGTAAAGAAAGGAAGGGCCTGCCGGTTTTTCAAAAGCTCTTTACCCTCAAAATAAAAGGGTATATCCCGGGTGACGGCTAAAGCGGACGAATGATTACCCTGACGGGCTTGGCTAACCGACGTGAGCAGCGTTTCCACTGGATTACCGCAAGACGCTAAATCCGGTTTAACCCAGTCATTGACCGTCACCACCTTCACCAGGTTCTCGGCGTCGCCTAAGCGGCTGACCCGGCGGTTTAAAACCGCTTCAGCGGACTCGAACAGGTAAATGGACGGCGTGCGGGGCGAACCGGTGGAAGGATTCAAGTGCGGTGCTGTGAGAATGAGGGACTTTTGGGCGCTGCGCACCGCGAGAAGAAACAACATCCGCTCTTCCAGCGCGCTCGCCTGCTTGAGCGCGATTTGTTCCTCTACCCGGTCGGTGATGAGAAGTCTTTCCTCGTCGAGCAAAAGAGGGTCCTGGCGCACTAAACGGGGAACAAATTTTTCAACCAGCCCCGGTAATACCGCCACTTCAAAAGACACCCCCCGGGCCTGCATGAGGTCCACTACCTGGGCTCCGCCTTTTTCCAGCTGGCGGGCAGCGCTTTGCTTTTGCTCCAGCATGGCGCTGAGCAATTCTTTAAGATCATCCGCGGTCAGATTTAATTTAAAAGACGCGCTCAAGAGCGACAAAGACTCCAAGACCGCCGCCACTTCTTTGCGTTGGTCGGAGACTTGAAGAAATTTTTCTAAAAAGATTTTGAGCAGCGAGACCTGCCCGCCCCAGCCTTTTTCTTTGAGGAACTGAGCGCGGGCGTTAAAAAGACGGCCCAGCGCTTTTTCAAAAGCCATGGAAGCCTGCAGGGCTTCCGACGCGGGCGAATCTTCATCCTCTTCAGCATTGTGTCTTTGTTTTTGCTCGCGCCAGGCCAGAAGCCGGGCGATCCATTCTTGCTCCCCCTCGACGACCCTGGCCTCACGGCTGATCACATCCCAGGAAGAGGGATTCCAGTCCTCCGCGCCCAGGTCAAACCCTTCGGGGTTCAAGCAGGGACAAGAAAGTAAATTGATGGTGGTATCCCGCGAAAAATCGCCTGTAAAACCGTCGAGCAGTAAGAGCAGGGCTTTCGCCTCAGTAGATTCGAGCAAAGGAGCCGGCAGACTTTTAGACAGCGGAACACCCTCGGTTTGAAAAGCGTGAGGCATGAGTTTGCGATAAGTAGCCGTCTCTCTTAAAACGACCGCGCAGTCCGAGAGAAAAACATTCTGCCGGTCCGCTTCCTGCAGCAGCACCCGGGCGATCTCCTGCGCTTCTCGCGGCTCTCCCGGGCAAAGAATAATTTGGCAGTCCGTAGAGGCCTCTACCGTTAATACATCGGACGAAGCGGAGTCTTGAAAGAGTTTCTCTTGCAAACGTTGGCGCGGGCTTTGCCCCAACGAGACCCAACGGCTTTCTTTTTGAACTTTGCCCAAACTTTTGGCCCATTGAACAAAAGGTTTGGCATATTCAAAAACTGGGCTCTCTTCATAGGGAATAAACCAATGGCTCTCGCCCGCCGCGCTGAGGTGGCCCAACACTTTCTTTTGCACCGCTGAGGCGTCATAAAATCCATAAACCCAAACCACTCCCTGACTCACCGGGCTCTCAAGAACTTTAAAGTAAGTATCTTCCCGGTCCAGCCAGCGGCCTTTCTTTTTCCAATCCTCGTAAGCCTTGAATAACCCGGCGAATTCTTTGAGTTTGGAACCCAGCCTGGTTTGTTTGGCTTTGGTCAGCCGGGCGGCGTGAGCTGTTAAACTTTCGGCGGTATAGAGGCCTTCTTTTAATTCACTGAGAGTGGCCCGCAGGGCGTGATAAAAGCCCGGCGTCTGACTGACCGAACCGAAGGAACGGCTTTTGGCGAGCAGAGACTTCGTCGCTTCTTTAAGAACAAGGGGAACGAGCACATCGGGCAGATTTTGAAAATCTTCCGTGACCGCTTTTTCTTCCGCGATGGCTTCCATGTAATGGCGGAGCGTGTGCACTTCGAGATTAAAAAGATTCTGCCCCTTTTCGGTGAGAACCTTTCGTAAGTGGCCCACCAGCAGAAAATTGGGAACGAGAACCGTGACCTTCTCAAATGGGTTCTTTTGGCGGAAAGCCTGGAAGCTTTGGAGCAGTTGTTCTTCCAAAAAAGGCTGATAGGGACCCAAATAAAGGGAAAAACTCACGAAATATTCCTTCTCAGAAGAACGGGGGTTTCATTCACGATGGGTCATTATTATAATCAGTTTCTCGCTGGTGAAGAAACTTTCACCGGTCATTAAAGGACTCGAAATGCCTCGTGAAATTCAAATCGCTAACGCCGCCGGATTTTGCTTCGGCGTAAAAAAAGCCATCCAAAAAGCCGAAACGCTGGAGAAGGCCTTTATCTTCGGTTCTCTTATTCATAACCCGCAGGAAGTCGCCCGTTTAGCTTCTCTTAATAAGAAGATCGTTCATAAGCTGGAAGACGTGGAAGACAACCGGGTGGTCATTACGGCCCACGGTTTAGATATCAATGTCATCGGCCAGATGAAGCAAAAGGGGTTGGAGATTGTGGATACCACCTGTCCACTGGTGACCAAGATTTATAACGAGGGCCTCAAGCTGGAATCACAGGGCTTACAGATTGTCATTGTCGGCGACCCCAAACACGTAGAAGTCAAAGGTATCGCCAGCCGCATGAAGAATCCCATCATTATTTATCACGAAGAAGACCTCGTGAACGTGCCTGAAGGCGCTAAGGTCGGCGTGGTCTGCCAAAGTACCCTTTTAATGGAAAAGTTCGACAAGTTCGTGAATCTACTCAAAGCCCGCTGTGCTGAAGTTATCCCGGTCAATACCATCTGCAAACCCACTAAAGACCGCCAGACTTCCGCCGCCGCCCTCTCTAAACAAATGGAAATCATGATTGTTATTGGGGGCCGCAACTCCAGCAATACCCATAAGCTCGCGGATACCTGCAAAATGAACCTGCCGAATGATACTTACCACATTGAAACAGCCCAGGAAATGGAATCCAAATGGTTCGAGGGCAAAACCAAGGTGGGCATCACCGCCGGCGCTTCTACCCCGGATTATTTAATTGAAGAAGTGATCGCTAAGATCCGTACCTACGATGAGCTGGTGCCTGTTTCTTAACACCGGCCTTGAGGGCTGATCCCCGCTTAACTAAAATTTTCACCCTAAAATAAAAAAGCCCGCGTCCCCAAAGGGAGCGGGCTTTTACACATCAGTCGATCAGAAGTAATCGATCGGCAATTTGGCGCGCGGTTTCGCGTGCTTTTGATACTTACCGGTTTCGCTGGCAAGGCCACGGGCGTTTTTCACTTCGGCGTCCGAAACCGTCTTATGCACTTCAAAATCTTGCTGGGGATAGATTAAATCTGGATCTTGAATCTTGTCGCGGTTGGACTTGAAGAGCAAAGGCCATTGGAAAGAATCGCCATAAACGCTGGAGCGGCCGGCAATATCCCAAAGAGTGTCATGCGGCTTCACCGTATAGTGAATAACCTTGTCTTGAACCGGAGCTTCCGTGGGTTCTGTTTTCGTTTCAACCTTTTTGGCACCGCAGCTGACTAACAAAGCGGAACCCAAAAATAAGGCGGAAATAAAGAGAAGTGACTTTTTCATAGCGTAGCTCCTTAAAAGATGGCTTTAGTTTTATCCCGATTGATGACAAAACGCAATGCTTCTCGGCACTTATCTTAACCATAGTATTTTTGATACCACACGAAAAGGAGCCTCAAAATAGGGGTTTCATCGCCAAGTAAAACGTCTTTCCCACTCTTCTATAAATTTAACTTTAGCCCCCAAATTCACAGTGATAATCTAGAAGTACGAAGAATTACTAACAACCCACTTTTGTCCGCTTGAAATACGGCTCGAATCCTTACCGAGGAGACCTATGGAGCATTTTCAAGCCCCACCTATACCTGACTCTCAAAAAAAGTTCATGTCGCAATTAGCGCACGATTTTCGCGCGGCGATCAGCTATGTGTCCTTCTATCCCGTAAACAGTTCCTTTGTGACCCAATCCGTTCAAAAACTGCATAAAGATTTTCAAAAAATACTCCACTACGTACAGCCTTTGTACATTCACCTGGAGGATGAAAAAATCTTCATCAATGATTTCGCCCTGTCGCCTTTGGATGATGTGCTGCGCCTTTTTCAAAACCGCGACATTCACGGCGTGGAAATTATGAAGGATATTTCTCTTCAGGAACTCACCGCGTGGCTGCAGGTCATTACTTTCCCCTTTGATGAAAACATTCAAAGTTTTGAGCAAAATAAAAAAACTAATATTAGACCTTTCAATAAAAAAACTGCCGAACCAATGGCTGAGGTTGAAGAGCTTTTAGATATTTCAGAAGACTCTTTGCGGGGTTCGTCCACGCTGGATAGCACGCGGACGATTGAACCCGCGGACGCTTCAGGACAAAATCATCAGGCTTTACTGGGCTTTGTGGCGGAGGCCTGGCAGTTTTCTCAAATTCAACGGCGAACCCTGGGCGCCACCACCGAAATGTCCCATCTCTTAGAGACTTTCGATCAGCTTTTTAACCGTTTACTGGATCGCATGGAAAAGTCATCGCCTGACTTTAAGAATATTTGCGCCTGGTTTAAAAACCCAACCGGCGACTTCTTGGCTGAAGGCGCGGCCACTTCCATGTATCCCTTATTAGAGATCGCGGTTAGAAACGGCTGGCCTTCCGTGTTGTTTGACCCCGCTACTGAGGGTTTGGTGAATGACTGCCTCACCCATTGGGGCAATAACAATCAACAGGACCTCATTGAGAAGACGGTCTTCTCACTCGCCGACGGCCTTCGCGGCAATCCCATGGAACGCCAATTGGCGCTGACCCACTTAATGGACGCCCGCCCCTGGGTGAAAAACGCCAAATTGGTTGAAAAAGTTTTAGACCAACTCAATGCTTTGATTGCGGCGGAAGTTTATCCCGGCACTTACCAAAGCGCTTTGCTTCTATCCTGGGACTTGGTAGAAGCGGCTTTGGACTTAAACATTGAACAGCCTGTGCTGACGCTTTTAGCGACATTGCATTTTCAAGCTGATGACGAGGTCACAAATTTTCCAGAGTGCTCTTCCATTGCCCGCCACTGGCTTTATGAGCGTTCCACGCCCGAATTGATCCGCCGGTTGGTCAACTGCGCTTATAAAGCGGGAAAGCTGCATCACTTCCCCCTGTTAGGCGAAATGGCGGGACCTATTTTGCTCGAAGACTTTTTTGAGGCTTCTGCCGAACAAAAAGCAGACTCTCTCAATTTACTTTTTGAAATGAGAGAGTCGGTCTGCTCCGCCCTGGTGGAATGGCTGGCCGCCGCCGAAGAGGAAAAAGTTCCTTCTATTTTCCCTATACTGCGCCGCTGCGGCCTGGACGCGCCTTTAGCGCTTCAGCTTTCTTCCTGGATCGCCAAGGGAAGCCCATCGCTCAAAACCGATTTGATTGGGATCATTTCTGAGTTGAATGAACCCATTGGAGCACTGGCTCTCCGGTCCGCGTTATTAGACCAATCGGAAGAAATCGCGGTGCAGGCTGTGCTGGTCATCGGCAAAATTCATTTCACACCGGCCGCATCCATGCTGCTGAGAACGATCAAGTTAAGAGAAAATTACCCCCATACGACCGAGGCCTTTGTGGCCGCGGTCTGCCAAACCCTGGGGCAGTTGGGTCGTCCCGAGTCAATTATTTTTTTAGAGGACATCGCCAAGAAAAAATCTCTTCTGAGAGGCAAAAACTTCTCCGATGAGACTCGAATGAAAGCCATCGAAAGTCTAGCGATGATTGATCAGCCCGAATCCTGGCGGTTCCTTCATGATTTGCAAAAAGAGGATAATCCGGCTTTGAAAGAAATTTTAAACAGGCTGATGAGCTCTCAAACCCGGGTGGGTTAAAACAGTTTGAGCTGATCGTCCGATACGGCTTTGGTTTTTTTGCGGGAAGGGATCGCGGTTCCAAACACTGCCGCTGTAGCTGCCACGCTCGGCGCCACTGCCGCGACTTCCGCTGCTGGAACTTCCGTATTCACCACTATCGGCGCCGCGGGCTCGGGCCGCTCTTCCTCTTCTTCATAATTCTTATCTTTGCTTTTCACCCATGCCTTGCCGTCCGCGCAAACCGTTAAAAACTCGCACCATTTACAAAGGATGCTGGTCTTGGTGGGATAGCTTTGGGCTTTCTCAATGGTCTCGATCTTGGCGATGTACTTTTGTTTAAGCCAGTCAATTTCTTTAGGATTTCTTTCGCCGATGACCTGATCTTTTTCAAAAGCCACGAAATGCCAGAGCAGCTTGTATTTTTCTTTAGCGCCAAATTTGGGATTCTGAATGAGCCCCGCTTGATAAAGTGCCAACTGGTCTTCGCCCCGCGCGTCTTCTTCGGACATTTTGCGGGCACTGGTTTTATAGTCATGAATCCAAAGAGTTCCGTCATCATCCCGGCCCAGACGGTCGATAAAACCCTGCATTTTAAACTCGCCCTTGGGGTCCAAATTAAAAGCGACTTTTAATTCAATGCCTTCGGTCTTGTCCTGATCAAACGGCTGATATTGGTGGTAGTAGTTCTCTACGAACAGTTGGCCTTTATGAAAATAATCTTCAACAGTTTGGCCGGCTTTAGCGATACGCAGAGTGTCGTTAAAATTACGGTCTTTTTGCTTTTGAAGCGATTGCTGCCAATGCTTTTCCCAGTGCTGGTTAAAGTAAGTCACCAGCTCATTCACGGTCGGAACTTTGTGATTCACCTGTTCATAAAGATATTCCATGGTCTCGTGAAAACGGGAACCCAAAAATAGCTCGATACCCTCAGCCACGGGCGAGGGCCTGCGTTCGATGTAGCGGAATTGGAATTGGGCGGGGCAGGTGAAGTAAGTGTTAATGCGGGAGTAAGAGTAAATCGTCATGCGGCGATTATAGCCACCACCCTTGACGGTAGAAACCTTTTTTCCCATTTATTTAATCAACCGCGACTAAAATAAGCTTCACGTTTAACTCATCAGGAGAATTCACATGGCCCTTTTAACCGCTCAATCGATTCCGCATAACTATCCCCGGCGCTATTTATCCGCCCAAACCAATCTAGGCGACTGGGCTGTAGTGGAACCCATTCTCAATGATTTACAAAACAGAAATATTCAATCCAAAGCCGATTTGGAAAAATGGATCGAAAACCTGAATGAGCTGGAGCAAGCTCTGGGTGAAGAAGGCTCCATCCGTTATGTGCGCATGACCTGCAATACGGATAACCCCCAAATTGAGAAGGATTACCTGGATTTTCTGGAGAAAATCGGCGAACCCAGCAAACCCCTCTTCTTCGCCTTGATGAAGAAATACTGGGAGTCTCCCTACCGTAAACAGCTCAACGAGAAGGATTTCTTTCTTTATGACCGCTCAGTGGAAAACCAGCTCTCTCTTTACCGCGAGGAAAACATTCCGCTTGAGACTGAACTGGAAAAACTTTCCCAGCAATATCAAAAACTCAGCGGTTCCATGATGGTGCAATACGAGGGAAAAGAACAAACGCTTCAACAAATGGGCCGTTACTTGGAATCCACCGACCGCAAAAAACGGGAAGAAGCCTGGAAGCTCACCTCCGAACGCCGTTTGCAGGACAAAGATAAGTTTGAGGATCTCTTTGACGCGATGCTAAAAATACGGGTTCAGATCGCCAAGAACGCCGGCTTTGATAACTATCGGGATTACATGTTCCGCCGAAAAGAACGATTCGATTACAGCGCTAAAGACTGCGAAGCCTTTCACGACAGCGCCGAAAAGACGATTAAACCTCTGGTTCATGCCATGCAAAAGAAACGCATGAAGTTGATGGGTTTATCAGAGCTCAAACCCTGGGATATGTCAGTGGATCCCACCGGCTTAGCGCCCTTAAAGCCTTTTGAAAATGTGGAGAAGCTGATCTCTGGCTGCGAAAGTATTTTGGGCCAGGTCGATCCCGAGTTCGGCCAAAATTTTAAGCAGATGAAAGACCTGGGTCTTTTGGATTTGGAATCCCGCAAGGGCAAAGCTCCCGGAGGATATCAAACCGATTTAGAAGAAGCCCGCATCCCTTTTATTTTCGCCAACAGTGTGGGAATGGATCATGACGTCCGCACGCTTCTGCATGAGGGCGGCCATGCTATGCACAGCTTTGCCTGGAAAAATGTTCCCTTCTATCCTTATCGCCACGCTCCCATGGAATTTTGCGAGGTCGCTTCCATGAGCATGGAACTGATGGCGGATCCTTACTTATCAGTTTTCTATCCTAACCCGAAAGACTCTGCCCGTTCGATCATCCAGCACTTAGAAGGAGTCATTACCCTTTTGCCCTGGATCGCTACCATTGACGCTTTCCAGCATTGGATTTACACCCATCCCCATCACACCCGTCAGGAACGTTTTGACTATTGGGTAAGCTTGAGAAAACGCCTGGGCGGTCTTGAGGATTGGACCGGGTTTGAGGATGTCCGCGCCAGCCTGTGGCACCGCCAGCTTCACATTTTCGAAGTGCCCTTTTATTACATCGAGTACGCCATCGCTCAATTAGGTGCACTTCAGGTGTGGAAAAACTTCCGCAAGAACAAAGCCGAGGGCGTTCGCTTATATAAACAGGGCTTAGCGGTGGGCGGCAGTAAAACCCTGCCGGAAATTTTTGAGTCCGCCGGTATTCATTTTGATTTTAGTTTGAAAATGATTCAGCCCCTCATGGATGAGGTGGCGAAAGAATTGGAACAGCAGGAAAAGGCTAGTTGAACGCCAGTTTCAGTTCCATCTGGCCTGGGCCCACACCCACCGTCATATCTTTAGGCGTATAAACCACCGCGTTGCCGATGATAATGCCCAGTGCCGCGCCCGCGATCGTGTCGGATAAGTAATGATGATACCCCGCGATGCGCGCCGCCGCCGTTACTGTTCCCAGCCCATAAGCCAAAGCGCCCGCACCCCAACCCCAATACTTTTGAACTACTGGCGCGAAACAAAAAGCCGTAATGGTGTGACCAGATGGGAAAGATTGGTTGTTCGATCCATCAGGCCTTTCCCGGCCCACCGCGTATTTAAGTCCTGTGGCTAGGATCGTCGCCGTAATTAAAGATTCACTGGCGTCACGGCCAAATTCCTGAAGCCGAAGATTGTTAGTAAAAGCGCCAAGAGACCAGCTTCCCACCGCGCCCAAACCTTCTACCCAGCCTTCGCCGTAAAAATTGCCGAAATCATAAAGCGAGTGATTGCTCCAGTTATTCAAACTGCCCGCCAGACTGTTTTGGCTGTCCAGAACCGCCCAATCGAAAGCGGTAGCAGCGGTACCTATGGCGAAAGGCGCTATGTTTTCAGTGATGAATAAGTGCGGAAGATCATTAACTAATTTGACGGGAAAGTGAGCGAGAGAGGTATCGCTATCCGGAGATTTCCAGTCTTGAGAATAAACAGGCCCGCTTCCCCATAAACCAATACAGAGAAGCGCCGCGCTAAGAAAGCGTCTTAACAATTGTTATCGTTGGCGGCTTTAGGCTGCCACTTTTGGAAAGCCCATACGCCCACACCAATACCGAGAATGGTGAAAATCGCGAATACTTTGCCTTCGCCCAGTTGAGTCAAAACCGTACCCGGACAGGTTCCCGCTAAAGCCCAACCCGCGCCAAAAAGAAAAGCGCCGATCAAACGGCTGGGTTCAAACGCGACCGGTTCCCAATCCAGCGCTTTACCGGAAAGAGTAGGCTTCTTAAAACGATGGGTTAAAAACAGTCCCGCCGCGACTACCAGAATAGCCACGCCGATCACCCCATAAAGTTGAAACTCTTTAAACATGAACATATCAATAATGCTGTCGTAATCCGTAGCGCGGGCTTTCGAGAGGAAATACCCGAATAAAACGCCAAAAAGAACATAAGCCAAAAGGGATCCGGTCGATAAAGCGGTCGAAACTTTTTTCTTTTTAGCCACGACGACCATCTCGATGGATTTTCTGGGCGTCTTAGAAGTTTTGCGTGTGATAGCCATTACATCACCGCCTTAAAAAGAATATTGGTAACGATCACACCCGCCGCGATAAAAGCCAGCGTCGCCAGGATGGACATCTTGCTGCCTAAGGCCACGCCCATAATGCTGTTGCCGCTGGTGCAGCCGCCCGCCCAACGGGCGCCAAAGCCAATCAGAATACCGCTGAGAAAAAGCCAACCCGCTTTCAGCCAAATCGAACCATAAACCAAAGCGTCCAAACGGCCATAGGTCAAAGTCCAGCTCCAGGCGCCTATGGTGGCCAGAACACCGCCTAGGGGCAGGCCCAGGATGAACCAAATTTTCCAGCTGGAGGAAGCTGAACTTGTCACGATAGAGCAGGCGTCCACGAATCCACCGGTCACACCCAGACGTTTGCCCATAAACCAGGCCAAAGCCAGCGCGGTCAGTCCAATACCTACGCCCGCTACCGCCCAATGCCAGGTATTAGCGAAAAGATTTAAATAAACCTGATGAAAAAAATTCATACCGCCTCCTTCGAATCATGCGTCTTTATTGTACTCAACCGCTTTTACAGGATGATGAAAAAGTCTAAAGACCACTTTTTACCCTGTTAGAAGTTGAAGTCCCCGAATTTCTTGCCGGTGACCCTTTCAAAGGCTTCCACGTATTTTTCACGGGTTTTGTGGATGATTTCTTCCGGCAAAACTGGTCCCGGCGGGGTCTTGTCCCAATCCTTAAGCGTTTCCAGGTAATCCCGGAGGAACTGCTTATCAAAGCTCGGCTGCGAAACGCCTTCTTTATACAGGGCTTTGGGCCAAAAGCGGGAGGAGTCCGGCGTCATCACTTCATCGATCAGGATGAGCTTGCCGTCTAAGAGGCCGAACTCGAACTTGGTATCCGCCACAATGATGCCCTTGGCGTCCGCCACGTCGCGGCCCTTCTTATAGATAGCTAAGCTGACGTCTTTTACTTTTTCCGCTAAGGCGTCGTCTTTCAAAATTTTCTTCATCTCATCGAACGAGATGTTAATGTCATGGCCTTCTTCCGCTTTAGTCGAGGGCGTGAAGATCGGCTCCGCGATACGCGAGGACTCAATCAATCCCTTAGGCAGTTCAATACCGCAAACCTTGCCGGTCTTTTGATATTCCTTCAGTCCCGAGCCGGTCAAATAACCGCGAACAATACATTCAGCCGGAAGAGGATTCGCTTTTTTGACGATCATGGAACGATTGACGAGCTGGTCTTTCACTTTTTGAAAGGGTTCCGGCAGGGTGGAAACATCCGTTGAGATCACGTGATTGGGAATAATGCTTTCCACTTGTTTAAACCAATAAGCGGAAATTTGGTTGAGCACCACACCTTTATCCGGAATGCCGTTAGGCATGATGACGTCAAACGCGGAGATGCGGTCGGTGACCACAATGAGTAGTTTGTCACCCAGGTCATAAATATCCCGAACTTTACCCCGCTTGGGGGCCGGTACACCGGGTACATTGGTTTGAAGGACAACGTTGGACATGAATCTCTCCTAGCTTTGGTGTGTTTTCAGCCAATTCACCTATGGGTCAACGCTTCGGTGAACCAAGGAGCATATCCTAAACGATTCCCTTAACGCCAAACCAGAACTTTAAATTTTTTAGTGATGGGGACACCCAGAGAGAAAACCTTCACTCTAACGTAATAAACTCCGTTGGCGGCCTGTATACCCGCCTTGTCTTTCAAATCCCAAGAAATCGACCCGCTTCCCGCTAATGTCTTGCTTCCGCTATATATTTTTCGGAAAGCCAGCGTAAAAACGTCCCAATAGACCTGTGTATTGGATGGACCGGTGACATCAAAATAAACCGGACCCCGCGAGGGATTGGGATAAGGCATGCTAATACTAACCGCCGAAGAACCCGTGGTGGGTGTAGGGCTATTGGTGGTCGTGGATGTGGATGTAATGGTTGGAGTACTGGTAATTGTCGGCGTATCCGTAATGGTAAATGTCTTTGTCGGCGTCAAAGTCGGCGTAAGGGTATCGGTTTGAGTGACCGTATAAGTCGCTGTGTAAGTAAAAGTGATTGTCGCTGTGTTTGTCACGGTATAAGTGGCGGTTACTGTGGCTGAATGAGTCGCGGTTGAGGTCGAAGTATAGGTGGACGTTTTTGTGGCCGTGTTGGTAGATGTGTTAGTGGCCGTCACAGTCCCAGTATTGGTCGAAGTATTGGTCGGGGTATAAGTTGCTGTTGTGGTAACTGTATTGGTAAAGGTATTAGTTGAAGTAATAGTAGCGGTATTCGTCGAAGTTTCGGTAGAAGTAACCGTAGCTGTATTAGTAGGTGTTGAAGTTGAAGTATACGTGGCGGTTACCGTAGCGCTGTTGGTAGGGCTATTAGTGGTTGTAACCGTGGCCGTATTCGTCACGGTTTGTGTACAAGTAATTGTAGCTGTATTCGTCGCGGTGCTGGTGATGACGGAAGTGGCCGTCGGCGTTGGAGTTAGGGTATATACACAGGGGCCGGCCACATAACCCGTGCCATTATTGTGATACACAATCAGATTGTACGAAGTGCCCTGAAAATTTCCACCAACGACATCAGGCTTCCCATCGTTATCGTAGTCTGCCCAAGCCACTGGGCCGCCTGTCGCCGAGGGTCCGGCAATGGTCACAAAGGATCCTCCGCCGTTGTTATGAACAATCGTAAAATTTCTGGGCGCCCAGTCGCTGATCGCATAATCCGCAAGCCCGTCCCCGTCATAGTCAGTCGCCCGCACAAACTGGGAATCGTCTGTTCCCCCCGCATAGGAAGGAAAGGTGTTGCCGCCCGCGTTGCGGAATATGGTGACGTACTCGGCCTCGATCAGATCCAAGAAGCCGTCTCCGTTGAAATCTTTCCAATCCACATCGGAATTGTTGTTCCACGGAAGCGTGGCGACCTTTGTGGGCAGTGAGGTTCCATTTCCCTTCCAGATGATGCTTCCGTATCCAGTCACACCTTCGAAGAGATCGAGATAGCCGTCTTTGTCATAGTCCGCGAATTTCGTGGAAGCGGCGTTACCCGATGTGGTCACGATTCCCGCGTCGCTAAAAGACCCGCCGCCGTCATTATGAAAAAACCTGACACCCGACGCGGATAAGCTATTGATGATCAGGTCAAGCTTCCCATCATTGTCGTAATCGCCGAAATCAATCCCCGTGCTGTATTCAGCATAGGGTTCGCTCCAGGCGACGTGAAAGTTGAAACCTCCATCGTTGTGATAAATCCGGGAAGGTATTCCGCTGTAATTCGACACCGCGAAGTCGATAAGACCATCTCCGTCATAATCTCCTACAGCGACCGCCGTACAGCGGTCCGATTGAGTGGAAGTGAACATGAGGGTAAACGTTCCATCCCCGTTATTGCGGTAGATTCGCACGCAGCTACCAGGTTGGTTGTTGACGGCAATGATGTCCGGCTTGCAATCGTTATTGAAGTCCGCCCAGGCAATGCCCCGGTTGTCATCACCCGTGGGACCTGTCCAACCAACGCTAAAGGCCGCCTGTACCAGGCGGGCATCCAAAAGAACGAGAGCTAACATGAAGAAGGAGATGCCGACTCCGCGTAAAAGAAAATAAAGTGGTTTCATGGGAATAATAGCTTTTTGCCGGAAGGCGGAAGAATTGCGGTTATCTTTCCGGTCGACGCGTCAAACTGGAATCCCGAGACCATGTCTTGTGGATCTGTCATCATCACCCACGAATTGTCGCGTTTATAACGGAAGGTATAAATCAGGATTAACTGAGGATCGGCGGCGAAAATAATCCGTCCCGTTTGATCTCGTCTTAAGGAAAGTTTGTTCGTTTGCCCGATAGTTTGGGGATCGACCTGACCATTGAGGCCGATAAAGATGAGAGAGCCGTCTGTCATCGACAACTGAAGACGACCGTCCGACAGAAGTTTCCAGGAACCGTTAAAACTTTGATCAGAAATAGAATATGACTCGGAGTTAGCCCCAAAGGAATAAATAGTTGGGAGAAAAAATACCGAAATAATAAATATTTTAAAAATGAATATACGAAACCACTGATTCATTGCGGAAAGTATATCCGCAGTTCGAGGGTCCTTCAACAACGCGGAAATGGCCTAGGTTCTCGATTTTGCCTATTAGAAACCTATAAAAACCTTGATGCTGGTTTTTTTAACTCTTCTGCGCTTTCAACCAATCCACATACTTTTTAACACCATCCTCAATGGAAAGGAACGGCTCGTTGTAGCCCGCCTTCTTCATCTTGGTCATATCCGCTTCGGTAAAGTACTGATAACCCTTGCGGAATTTTTCTGGTGTGTCCATCCACTCAATATTCGTTTCTTTGCCGATAGCTTTAAACAAAGCGTTCGCCAAATCCACAAAGGTCCGGGCCCGGCCCGTGCCGCAGTTATAGATGCCTGAGGGCGGGTTTTTCTCGAGGCAGAACAGAACCAGCTTCACGATATCGTCCACAAAAATAAAATCGCGTTTTTGTTCGCCGTCTCTAATACCTTCTTTGTGGGAACGGAACAGGCTCATCTTGCTGGTAGTAGCGATTTGATGGAAGCCGTGAAAAATCGGCGAAGCCATACGGCCCTTGTGATTCTCATCCATACCGTAAACGTTGAAGAATTTCAAACCGTACCAACGCGAGGGCACGGTTTTTTGCTCTAACGCCCACAAATCAAACTCATGCTTGCTTCGTCCATAAACATTCAGCGGTTTATAAAGAGGAATAGTGGAATGATCGTCCGAGTAGCCTTCCTCTCCCCGGCCATAAGTAGCGCCGCTCGAAGCGTAAATGAGGGGAACTTTATTTTCAGCGCACCATTTCCAGATAGCCTTGGTGTAATCGGTGTTCATCTTCCACATATAAGCTTCATCGTGATTGCCGGTGTCGGTGCAGGCGCCCAAGTGGATGATGGCAGTGACGCCTTTCATCTGGGGAAGCTGCTCGATAAATTTTTCACGGTCAATAAAAGGCAGGCCTTCCAATCCCTTCACACAGCCGCGGGTTTTGGCGTATTCCGCCTTATCGACTAGGATGAGGTTCTTTTGACCTTTCGCTAAAAGGGTATGCGCTACCCGGGCGGCGATAAAACCGTAAGCTCCTGTGACAACGATGCTCATGTGCTTTCCTTAATCACTTAATAAAAGAGTGACGGCATTATAAACAACCGCATTTAAGAGTTGAACGCTTATTCGAGCGTTAACTTTTAGCGCTTGAGTTTTAAAGGCTTTCTCACAAACCCGAAGCGGGATGAGGGGCCCGGTTAATCGCAAAAGGCGCTAAGTCCACCCAAGGTCTTTCGCCGTTCACCAATTGCGCCATCACCTGGCCCGTTACGGCCGACAATGAAATACCGTGGGTATAGTGGCCGGTCGCGATCCAAACACCGTCTAGCCCCGTCACCGGTCCCAAATAAGGCCAGCCATCAATAGATCCGGGCCTTAAGCCTGCCCAGGTTTCCTCAATGAGATGTTGAGCTAACCCCGGCACTAACCGCACCGCGCCGGTCTTGAGTTTTTCCAATCCTTCGGGCGTGGTCGATTTATCAAAACCCACATCTTCCAAAGTGCTTCCCGCGTAAACATGACCATCCATGCGGGGGACCAGATAGGTAATCCCCGTGGAACTCGTGTGAAAAAGAATATGTTTAAGTTCTTTGGGTTGTCCGCGATACATCACCACCTGCCCGCGGTAAGGTTTGGAAATCAATTGAACGTTCAGCTTCTCCGCCAGAGGCGCCGACCAGGCCCCGGTGGCGATGACCACCCCATCCGCATCAATAATCCCTTTGTTGGTTCTTACACCTAAGAATTGTTTTCCCTTCAACAGAAAGTCATCCACCTGCTCAAACTCTCTCAGGTCCGCCTTAGCGTTTTGAAGCACTTTCAGAAGCGCCCGGCTGAGCGGCGGCGGATTCACCTGGCTCGTATGCTCAAAAGAGAATATCGATCGGACTTGGGAGGATAACTGCGGTTCTAAAGCCAAAGCCTTTTCAGGGGTCAGCCAACGGCCCGTAAGGCCGAAGGTTTTAAGATTAGTTTCCATCTGGCGGATGGAAGATTCCTCGGCTTCGGTAAAGGCAACATCGTAGCTGCCGCAATTTTGATATTCGGGATCAACGCCGCTGTCTTTTTTAAGTTGGGCAGTCCACTCGGGAAAAAGGTCGTAGGATTTTTTGCAAAGTTCAAAGAGAGCGCCGCCCACCCGGGCCACCGACCGCAGGTCTAAAAAACCCGCGCCCGCCCAGGAAGCTTCCTTGGCAAAAACACCCCGGTCGAGAACAATAGGAGTGATGCCCCGGCGTAAAAGCTGTTCGGCGATAGAAAGGCCGATCACGCCCCCGCCCACAATAATAATGCGACGACCCACGGTTTCTCCTTCAACTGGTTCAAAGAAAACTGATTATAGACTTCTCGAATGCCTAAAAAAGGCCCTAAAACAAAAAAGCCTTCTTCCCCCTGAGGGAAAGAAGGCTTTTGAGGTTTAAAACTTACTTAGCAGCAGGAACCGGCACGTTGACCGCGGGAGCGGGAGCAGCAGCGCCAGCCGCCGGAGGAGCAGCAGCAGGGGCAGCGGCAGCCGGAGCGGCGGCAGCAGCGCCCGTCTTCACGAAAGCGTAAGGACGGAGGGCCAAAATGAACCACTTCGCGCCACGCTGAGCCAAAGCGGCATAAACGTGAACCGACATGTCAGCGGCAGGGGTTCCATCAGCGTTCTTCACGCCAGAAACAGTTCCGGTCGCGTCCACCAAGGCAAAGCCCGGCAAAACGAAATGGAATTTGAAATCGTCCATCGTGTGAGTGCTTCCCTTCATCATGGCCAAATCGCCGGCAACAACCTTTTCGATCTCTTCACGGCCGGTAGCTTCTTGGCCGAAAGGATTGATGAGCGAGCCTTCTTTTAAGAAGTGCGAAGCGATCGCGGTAGCGTCGCCAGCGGCCCAAGCTTCAGAAAATTCTTTGAAGGTCTTCTTGATACCAGCTTCATCGCCGCCCTTGGCCTTTTTGGCCTTCGGAGCAGCGGCTTCAGCGGCAGGAGCAGCGTCAGCGGGTGCGGCAGCGACATCAGCAGCGGCCGGAGCGGCAGCGGCGGGAGCAGCAGCATCAGCGGCGAATACGGGTGAAACTAACAGCCCTAGCAGAACAGCAGCTAAAAATTTCTTCATCATTCTCTCCTTGAGTTTCCGGTGTCTTCCCAGACCTGATATGACAAACCGGATGCAGCGATATTATGCTTGGGGACCTGGAGCCCGTCAATCTTGGTAGGGGATATTTATTCTTCCCGCCGCAACCAGCTATACTCCCTTTAAATTCCTTCTCGAGGTTTCCCTTGCCTAAACAAACCCTCCGCTTAATTGTCCTTTTTTTACTTTTTCTGATGTCTCAAACAGCTTTTTCTTCGTCCTTTTTCACGGTGGAATGGCTCCAGGGCAAGGCCTGGTACAAAGCGCCCTCAGGTAAACCTTTTCTATCCATGGGCGTCAATCACATCGCGGATCAATCTTACCGGGCGCCCAACAACCATTATTACGATCCAGTTAAAAATCAATTTGGCGGCGACAAAGAAGCCTGGATGAAAAAGGTTTTGGAGCGCATGAAAAAATGGCACTTCAACACGATCGGCTGTTGGAGCGACGTTGATCTGGAAAAAAAGAAACTACCCTACACCCACCAGCTTTATATCGCCCGGGGCAATCCTTTTGAAACAGTTCTCTATTCGGTATTTACCGATGATTTTGAAAAGCAGGTCAAAGAAAAAGCCAAAGACGCGGCGGCTTTTAAAGATGACCCGAATCTGATCGGCTACTTTTTGGACAACGAATTGCCCTGGTGGGGCGATTATGGTTGGAAAACTGAAAATCAAAAAAGCCTTTTAGAGCGCTACGCCGCTATCGCTGTGGACAATCCCAATAAGGCGGCGTTGAAGAAATTCTTTGAAGACCGCTATACCAATGACATGGATCAATTCAACAACATCTGGCACACCACTTTGAAATCGTTCGACGAGATGGAAGCGCCTTTCACCCTGATCCCCCGCACTAAAAAACAAAAAGCCGATGCCGCGGCCTGGGCGGGCGTCGTCGCCGAACGTTATTTTTCCGTCACTACTCAAGCGTTAAAAGAAGTCGACCCCAACCATTTAATTTTAGGCGTTCGCTTTGCCGGTGAAGTGCCCTGGGAAGTCGTGGAAGCTTGCGGTAAATATTGCGATGTGGTCTCGGTTAATTTTTACGCCAGGTCCGGCGATTTAGATCAAAAACTAATGGATAACATCTACGCCAAAACTAAAAGACCCCTGATGATCACTGAATACTCCTTCAGTGCCGATGAAAACCAAAGCGGCGACCCTAATAAGGGGGGCGCCGATGTGCGTGTGCCCAAACAAAGCGACCGCGTGGAGCATTTAGACCGTTACGCGCATCAAGCGTTAAACCTTCCCTATATAGTGGGCCTCCACTGGTTTGAATGGGCGGATGAATCCCCTGAGGGCCGGTTTGACGGTGAAAGCTGTAACTATGGTTTAGTGGATATTCACGACGGTGAATATAAGCTGCTGACTCAAAAACACACCGCTATCAACTTGTTGGCCGATGATTTACATAAGAGCGCGACCTCACCACTCCCAGCAGATTTTGCCCCGCCTGCGGAAGTTCAATACCGCCAGGCAGACCCGAGTGTGAAAGTCGCAGGCCATCGCGACTTCTTTAAAGTCGAAGACTCCGCTCCTGTAACGCTATGGGGCGACGACGCCCATAACGGGACCACCCAACTTGATCTTTCCACCGGTTATTTGACCGTGGACTTCAACTCAGGCACGGGTTGGGGCTGCGGGTTAAGCTGTCATTCCAATATCCCGCCTTATGCGGGAAAAGACGCGGTGGACTTAACTGGATACAACCTGATTCAGTTTGAAGCCTTCGCGCCCTTGGGGCTGAACTTTGAGGTTTTCTTAAACGAAAGCGGAGCGGCGGACCTGACTCAGGCGGTCAACGGTGCAGACGGTGAGTCTTACGCTTTCCCCTCCATGACGGGTACAGGCCATTGGCAGACCTATCAAATTAATCTGGGTGATTTAGAACTGCGGCAAGTCTTCGGCAATCAAAAAGGAAATCACATTTTGGATTTACAGGGCCTTTCCACCGTAGACTTTTTTATTCCGGGTAATCAAGGCACAGGCCGAATCATCTTTAAGAACATTCAATTTAAGGTCAAATAGGCCCTTTTCGGCCTAAAACCCAAATCAAAAACGGGGCCTTTTTTATTCAGACCTAAACGGCTAAGATGTGCGCCGTTTGGAAGTTACCTTTTCAAGGAGTCCCGCGAACTCATGAGCTACAAGTTAGGCACTAGCTATTTCTCGACCCGCATTTTGGAACACGTGGAAAAAGACCTGAAAGAAATTAAAAAACAGGGCTGTAACTTCGTTCTTCACACCTTTGACGAAATCGATCTCTACTACAACAAAGAAAACATGAAGCGCATCACCGAGATGACGAAAAAAATGGGCTTCGAGGTTTACTACAGCCCTTGGGCCATCGGCGGGGTTTTCGGCGGCGAATGTTTTTCGCGTTTCGTGATGCAGCACCCTGATGCCTGCCAGGTTTTATCCACCGGCGAAAAAGTCGGCTTTGCCTGCCTGCGTCAGCCGAAATTTAAAGAATATATTAAAACTTGGATTGAAGCCTGCGCCTATACCGGCGGCGACGTGTTGTTCTGGGACGAACCCCATTTGTGGATCGCCGAATGGAACGACCGCGTGAGCAACAAAAATGAATTTTCCTGCCATTGCACCGTGTGTCAGGCCGAGTTTAAAGACCATTTCCATAAAACCTATCCCAGCCATTGGACGCCCGAAGTTGAGGAATTCCGGGATTTAACCTTGGTAGAATTCCTCCGTTTCGCCACCAGCACCACCAAAAAGATAAATCCTAAAATGAAGAACGCTGTTTGCTTATTGCCTAACGACAACCGCTGGCCCAACCCGATGTGGGAAAAGCTGGCGAAGCTGCCCGATGTGGATATTTTAGCCACCGACCCCTATTGGAAACAGCGTCCCTATGCCACAGGCCCGCGTGTTCCCCTGGAAGGTTTCGTAGATACGTTTGCCCGTAAAATTGTGGATATCGCCAAGCGCAATCACAAAGAAGCCCAGGGCTGGATTCAGCTTTATGGTTTGCGCAAACAGGACGAGGCCGATGTCACCCAGGCTTTGGAGATGTGGGAAAAGGCCGGCGTGAAAAACATCGCCGCCTGGGGCTTCCGTGCCTGTGAGTCTTACTCACTTTTGGCCAGCGAAAGACCCGCCGCGGTTTGGAAACTCATGGGCGATTTTTATAAGAAACTCGCCAAGGGTAAGAAAACAGCCGTCAAAAAGAAGAAATAAGCCGAAAAAACCAAGGGAACTCCTGAAAAGGGGTTCCCTTTTTTTATGCCCTGTCCCGGCCAAACTCTCTACTCTTTATTAACCCACCTCAGTGACTTTTGTAACCCACCGTTAACGTTGCGCCCTTCTAATCCTCCAGCTTCATCTTTTTGTTGATCAATCTGCCGGGAGGTTTATTTTGGAAATCTTTGGACAAACATTGCCGATGGCTTATGTGATTTTTCTATTTTTAGCGCTGGGTTTGGCGCTGGCTTTTGAATTTGTGAACGGGTTTCATGACACCGCTAACGCGGTGGCGACCGTCATTTATACCCATACCCTGAAACCTACCTACGCCGTTATTTGGTCTGGCTGCTGGAACCTGATCGGGGTTTTAACCTCATCGGGCATGGTGGCTTTTTCCATCCTGGCGCTTCTACCGGTGGAATTGGTTTTAAATGTGGGCTCTGGCGCTGGTTTTGCCATGGTTTTCTCGCTGCTCATCTCGGCGATTATCTGGAACGTGGGGACCTGGTACTTTGGTTTGCCCGCCTCCAGCTCGCACACGCTAATTGGTTCTATCATGGGCGTCGGTTTGGCCAACTCGCTCTTCGCGAAGGGTTATGTGTTTGGTGAGGGCGTAAACTGGGACAAAGCGAAAGATGTCGGCTTGGCCCTTTTGGTTTCGCCTTTAGTGGGCTTTGTCTGCACTGCTTTGCTTTTCTTGCTGATTAAAAAGCTGATTAAAAACCCGGAACTTTATAAATCCCCCGAAGGAAAAGTTCCGCCGCTTTGGATTCGCGGCTTGTTGGTTTTGACCTGCACGGGCGTAAGCTTCTCCCACGGTTCGAACGACGGTCAAAAGGGCATGGGACTGATCATGCTGATCTTGATTGGTATCATTCCCGCGACCTTCGCGGTTAATTTAGACGCGAATCAGGAATTGATTCAAAAAATCGCGACTAACTCGCAAACCATTTCTTTCCAAATGGACAAGCATTCCCCCGGCGCCGCCATGGCCGGCGGAGCGGTGGCCAACCAGGAGCTGTCGAACTATTTAAAGGCGGGCGGCAAGTTGACTGACCGCACTTTTGCCGCTGTTGGTACGGTTTGCCGTGAAATTTCAAGCACGCTGGACGGTAAAAAGAATCTGTCTGAATTGACGCCGGATCAACGACGCGATCTTCGCACGGAGCTTTATTTGGCCTCTGAGTCTTTGGGCAAAGCCAAAAAGCAAAACCTTTTAACCGACGACGCCGAAAAGAAAGAAGCCAGCGATCTGAAAACCAATATGGACAAACTCACCAAATTTATCCCAGTTTGGGTGAAAGTGGTCGTGGCTTTGGCCTTAGGTTTGGGAACGATGATCGGCTGGAAGCGCATTGTGGTGACAGTGGGTGAAAAAATCGGCAAGAGCCATTTAACCTACGGCCAGGGCGCCGCCGCTGAAATGGTGGCCTGGGCGACCATTCAAGCCGCGGATATTTACGGTCTGCCGGTCAGCACCACCCACGTTTTATCCTCAGGTATCGCGGGCTCGATGGCCGCGAACAAGTCGGGTCTTCAAACCGAAACCCTGCGTAACATTCTCTTGGCCTGGGTTTTGACTCTTCCCGTTTGTATCCTGCTGGGCGCCGCGTTGTTTTCTTTCAGCTTAAACGTCGTTTTGAATGTCTTGGGCGTTCGCTAGCTAAAAGTAGAAATCAAGAGGGGGTCGTCTCTTTTACGGAGGCGGCCCCTTTTTTTATGTGCCGCCGAGTTGAAACTTTAATCCATAAGTTATAATGGTTTCGTTAGCACTCTTCTATTGCCCATTCCGTGACTGCCCTCACTCATCTTTATATCTAAGACAACTTATCTTCAGGCCCATCCATCCTTAGCATCATGGAAAGGAGTCCTCTGATGAGATCCATTTTTAAAAACCATTGGATTTATCTCTTGGGATTAGTCTTGTTTTTAAACGCTTCCACCAACGCGCTTGCGCAGTTTGAGACCGACACCCCGACTTTATCAGCTACACCCACGCCCTTTGTGACGGGAACGCCCGAAATTTCGACTGTTTGGCTGGAGTTTAACGCGTCTGACTCCGCCGCCAAAAAAACCATCCTTAAGCCAACTCCGACTCCTAACATCTCCGCTATTTCTTCCCTTACCGAGCCAGAGGATATCGCTCCCCTCTCCGCTCCCACACCTGAAACGGGATCTAATACAGAACAAAACAAATCCCAGGCTAATGTCTTAAAAACAGGAAATGAAAATAAGGTTTCAGGAACCAGCGGCTCCGCTTCAGGATCAGCATCCGCCAAAGTTACTTCTGGAAAAGCATCCAACGAAATGGATTTAGGTTCCGAGGAGGATAACGCCAGCCAATCTTCAGGTTTATCCGGCTCATCCCCTAAAAAATCGGCGTCGGGTAGTCATTCATCCGTTTTAGAAGAGGCTCCAGAAGCGAACTCCGGCTCTTTGGGAATGATTGGACTTTATGAAGCGGGCATTCAAAATTATAAAAATAAAAATTATGACTCATCTATCCATTATTTAAAAAAGGCCCTGACGATCAGCGATGCTTCCGTACCCTTTTACTATTACGCCGAGGCTAACGCTATGCTGGCGGTTATTTACAAGTTTTACCGTATTGATGAGGATCTGTCCCGCCGATATTGCGAAGCGGCTTTAAAAATTGACCCTTCCACTAAAACAGCCAGAAAATTGATTCATGAAATCGGCGCGTCTAATACGGAAGCTGAGAAAAAATATTTAGTAGGCATTAAAGCCTATGAGAAGGGTAATGATGCCGCTGCTATCGGCGCCTTTAAGGAAATGGTGGAAGACAAAGATTCCGCTACTCCGAGTTTTTATTATGCCGAGGCTTATAAAATTTTAGGCCTGATTTACCAGTTTCATCTCAAGGACGAGAAACAGGCGGCTGTTTATTATCATGACGCGTTGAGGATTGAACCGGATGACGAAACCGCCAAAGGAAATCTGGCTGAGCTTCTTCAAAATTAGAAATTGTAGTGCGCGAGAACTTGGCTGATTTTACCTTTTTCATCGAAAACCATGACTTCAGCTGACTTTAAATTTTTAACACTGTGGTAGTAAAGCGTAACGCTGTTCACGCCTCCCAAAATCTCGATTAATTCAAAATGAAGATCCGGAAAAGCCTCTAAACCCTTTAGAAAGTAGGTTTTTAAATCCGCTATGCCATGAATGGTTCCACTGGGGTCATTCAAAAGACGAACCGCGAAGGGTGAGGTAAATATCACATCGGTGGCGTAATGGGAAAGAATCGCGTCAATTTGGTGGCTATTCCAGGCCGCAATCCACTCTTGAGCAAATGACTGGGCTTTGGCTGGCGTGAACATGACAGACCCTCAAATTAAATAACGAACTTATTTTTGACGGCCATAATTTTATCCATGCTCTTTTCAAAAGCAGAGACTACGGTGGGGTCAAAATGGCGCCCCGTCCCCTCTTTAATGATGTGCATGGTTTCATCCATGGAGAAGGCGGGCTTATAGCACCGTTTGGTCGTGAGCGCGTCAAACACGTCCGCCAGGGCCACAATACGTCCATATAGGGGGATATTTTCTCCCGCCAATCCATGAGGATAGCCTGAGCCATCCCACTTTTCATGATGTGTAATGGCAATTTGTTCAGAGACTTTCAAAATATCAGCTTTAGCGTTCTCCAGAATTTTTCCGCCAATAATGGTGTGATTCTGCATTTCTTTAAATTCTGTCGCGGTTAATTTTGCTGGTTTCAAAAGAATGGAATCCGGCACACCCAGTTTACCAATGTCGTGCATAGGTGAAGCAAAGCGGATGTTTTCCACTTCGGTCGCGGAAAGACCCAACCCTTCGGCGATGATGGCTGAATATTGGCTCATGCGTTGAATATGAACGGCCGTATCGTCATCTTTATATTCGGCGGCTACTGATAAGCGGAAAATAGTATCGAGATAAGCTTCTTTTAACTCTTGTCCCAACACGGTGTTCTTAATCGAAACCGCGGCCTGGCTGGCCAATGACAAAGCCAAGGTTTCAAAATATTTGCTAAAGGGCACAACCGTTTTGCCTTTGCGGGCGTTGATCAGCTGAAGAACACCCACCACATTATCCGAGGTGTCTTTTAAAGGAACCATCAGCATGCTTTTGGTGCGGTAATTATTTTTCTCATCGAAAGAACTGTTGAATTTGTACTCGTTGCCTTTGGGGATCTTATACGCGTCAGGAATATTTAAAATTTTTCCGGTCACACCCACATAGCCTGCCAAAGAGCTTTTATCTAAAGAGAGGTAAAAACCGGTGAAGGTTTTGGGAATGACAATGCCTTCTCTTTTTTCTTTAGCTTTGGCTCTTTTTTCTAAAACTTCATTTTGGCTGATCGCGAAGCGAAGCTGATGGCCTTCTCTGACATAAAGACTGCCCGCTTCGGCGTTGGTAAATTGCCGGCTCTCAGTCAAAATTAAATCTAAAAGTTCATTAAGGCTGTGCTGTTCAGAAAGAGCGATACCAATGCGGTTAAGGGAAAGAATTTGTTCTTGAAGACCCTTGGCTGAAAGGGATTTAGATTTCTGTTTTGCCATAATCATCCTCGATGTAAGTTTAAGTGAACCGTCTTATTTTATGCCCTTTTACAGCTTTTCACGCAGCGCTTTGGGCACAGGCTGCGGTTTTAACTTCTGATTAACAAAGACTAATACTTGTTTCGCGTCGGCAATCAACCGCCGGGTATGCTTTAAACGAAATTCGTAAGCGATTGTGATTGAGCTGTTTCCTACCTTAGAAATCCATCCTGTTCCAATCATAACATCCTCGAAGTGAGCTGGAGAACGGTAGTTAATCTCCACATGAGCCATAACCGTCCAAAGTTTGGTGGCCCGGGATTGTTTGTAGGAAAAACCTAACTTTTTGGAGATGGCGTAGCGGACTTTTTCTAAGAAACGGATAAATTCAGTGTTATTAACAATGCCTTGATAATCCGTCTCGTAAGACATGATCGTCAATTGAACACTGACTTTTTGGTTCGCTTTAAATTGCTTCATGTCTTAAGTATAGAATTCTTAGTGGGATATTCGCTAGAGGGAATCTTCAGTTTTCCAATTCCATTTCATATCTCGCCTGACGGAAAACCGCGTTAATCAAGGGATAACGCCGAGAAGCACAAAAAATGAGGACATAAAAAAGGCCGCACGCTCCGGAATTCCGGAGATCAGGGGCTCGCCCGACTGTTTAGTGCTAGCGGCCCGTTCTCTGATGGGTAGTGCGACCGTCTTTATCTTTCTACTAATCCGCTCGCACCACAAGTGCCTAATCGAAAAATAAAAAATATTTTGGCGCATAAAATATGCCGAATCAAAAAAAGTCAGCTTCTTTAATAAAACAGTCGGGTAAAAAGAAGTTAAACCTTGAACCGGCCTATTCCAGCAAGTCATCACCGCTCTTAGGCGGCGCGGGATTTTTCATCTTCAATAAATCTTCTAGAGAAGTTGAAACCATAGGTTTGGGCGCGCCAGGAATACCCGGAGGGGGCGGTACTGGAGCCGCTGGTTTCGGAACTGACGGCGGCGCCGCAGGCGGCGGAGCAGCAGGTGGAGCACCGGCAGGCTTCATGGCAGGCGCCGTAACCGACGGAATCTTTCCTGAAATTAAAGCATCCAGAATACCGGGAACAGGCGCCGATTTCGGTGGCGCACCGGGTGCGGCCGGAGGCGGAGTGGACATGCCAGTTGAAGGCGGTTTCGCGCCAACAGTCAATCCAGCGATAGGCGGTAAAGGCGGAAGAGTGGAACCTTCACCTGCGGGTGGTTTTGCGCCAACCGTTAATCCCGCGATCGGTGGAAGAGGAGCGGAAGGAATCGAAGAACCTGCCGGCGGTTTGGCCCCAATAGTTAAACCCGGAATCGGGGGTAAAGCAGACGGCGTGGCGCTAGGGGCGCCTGGTACGGCTTGCGGCTTAGCCCCGACCGTAATGCCCGGAGACGGAGGAATCGCGGGAGAAGCCGGTATATTTCCCATAGAAGGAGACGCAACAGATGGCGCTGTTGGCTTCACGCCAAAAGTGGCATCTAAATCAAGTTTGGGTCCGGCTGGTTTAACGGCGGCGGCTGGCGCCGCTGTTGGAGTTGCTTTTATTTCAGGGACAGCCGCGGAAGCCGCTCCAGCGCCTTTCTTAATGGCAAAAGTTAAAATAAGCCGTGTTCCCGGATCGGCCTTTTCCGCCACAGCGTTACCGCCATGCGCGTTCAAAATGGTTTTCACCAGAGCGAGTTTCAACCCCGTTCCGGCTAATTGCGGCGAAGCCGGATGTTTGGGATCATAAAATTCGTCAAACATACGGGGAAGGCTTTCTGGCAGCACGTTTAGCCCCGGATCTTGCACTGTGACTTTCACCGTATCACCAACAGCTTCCACCACAATGGGAATCGTGGAACCTTTAGGCGCGTCTTTAATGAGCTGCAAATAAAGAACGTTCCACAATTGGGTCATACGGCGGCGAACCACCGGCACCTTGGGCAAACCTGGCTTAGCTTCCACTTTAAATTTAAGATTCTTAAGTTCAGTTTGAGTTTGAAAGTTAAACGCGAAAGTTTCAATTTCGGAAGCTAAGTTCACTTCCTCTGTCTTCGCGTCTTTGGACTCAATTTCAACCTGATAAATGTCGACCAGATCGTTGATAAATTTTTCCAGACGGGCGGAACGGTTAATCACCATGCCCAAAAATTCTTGCTGCTTCTCATTGACCCCGCCCTGACCCGCGCCAATAACGGAAGAAACGTAGCCCTTAATAATACCCAGGGTATTCTTAAGTTCTTCTGACATCGTACGAATCGCCGCCGCGCGAACCGCGGAAACTTGAATCGTCGACGCCGCTTGCGCCGCTTTAACTGCTTTCTCTTCGGCAGCCTTCAGTTGAGTTTGCAATTGCGCGTATTTGCCCTGTAATCCCGTGAGTTCTAACTGCGCGGTTTGAGCTTCAGCCAGTTCCCCTTTGACGCGGCCAATTTCCTGTTTGGACTGTTCGTTTTGATTGCGTAAACCTTCGCCCATGCCCTTCAAGGCTTCTATTTCTTTAAGCTTGTCAGCTAATTGCTGGGCCTTTTCTTGAGCTTCAGCTTGATACTGGCGGGTTTGACGCTGCATTCCGCCCATTTGATCGCTCATGTTGCGGATTTCGTTGTTTTTGCTCTGTTGAATTTTTTCGTTAAAGAGATTCAACGCCTGAATAATTTGCCCAGCCTCGTCATTGCCAAAAGATTTTACAATTTCGGGCGTCAGCGTTTTGTTGTCGTCCGCCGCGGCCAAAATGACGTTCACTGCCCTGCGGAAAGGAGTAATGAGCTGGCGCGACGCGATGCCGGCGCCGATAAATAAAAGCGCGAAGGCTAAAACAAATCCCAGACTCATGGGTGTCATCAGCAATTCGGAAGCGTCGGCTGGTTCGTGTTTAACTGACGCTGGCGCGGATCCCGCGACCGTTAGAGGGAAAACATGAACAACGCCAAATTTACCCACCCCTAAATAGCTATAAACCGCTTCAGAGACGCTGCCGTTAGCGGAGGCTCCGCTTTTTTGAGTGGAAATATCGGTCAATACGGTGTTTAGCCAGGCTTCGTGCTGCGGATTAAAATCCGTATTTAATTTGGAAGCGTCTGAGTGGTAAAGGTAATGGCCCGAGCCGCCGTCCAAAATAAAATATTGGCCAATGGCGCTGGTGCCCTTGAAGAAAGTTGAGATGTTCAAAACGACTTCAGCGAAAGTTCCCTTCGCTAAAGGAACCGCGAACACAAAAGCGGGATAACCGAAATGGCTGGTGTAAAACTCGTAATTCTTACCGCCATTTTCCGCCAGCTTGCTTTGTATTTTAGAAAATTCTGGATTGGAGCCGTAGTTTGAGTCGATTAACGAGGCCGTAGCTGGAACCGTCAGCGCGGCCTTGCCCGCGGCGTTAACAATGGCGATGCCCGACACACCCGGGTGAGTGGCGACGAAATTTTGCAGCGCGGTAGCGCCGCTGTTAGAAGCTAAACTCTCCGCGTCCACATTGGTGCTTTTGATGGCGTTCAACACTGAGGAAGAGATGCTTTGTACTTCCACTTCCTGTTGCTGCACATTCACCGAAGCGGTAGCGGCCGACGAGGCCTTAGGCGACGAAACATCCTGATTCATCGCCGTATACAGATAAAATCCGGCCAGTCCTATGACCGGAACAATACCTGCTAAAACAAAATAGAGATAAAACCTACTTTTCATTCTCGTCTCCATCTTCCTCTTTAGGTACGTTGACGACGGACACTAGGCGGTCATCATCCCCCAATTTAATAAGACGCACGCCTTGAGCGAGACGCCCGGTGGTTTTAATTTCTTTGACTCTTTGACGAATCACTTTGCCTGTGGCGGTCATGGCGATAATTTCATCCTCGTCAGCCACTGTCAAAATGCTAATCGCCTGGCCGTTTTTAGCGGTGGTCTTAATGTTCAAGATACCTTTACCGCCGCGGCCCTGTTTGCGGTAAGCGGACAGATTCGTGCGCTTGCCAAAACCTCTTTCAGTGGAAGTGAGAAGCGATTTGCCTTCTTGCACCAGCACCATGCCGATCACCAGGTCGTTCTTGGCCAAACGAATGCCTCTAACGCCCTTACCCGCACGGCCCACTTCACGGACCTGCTTTTCAGGGAAGCGGATACTCTTACCCTGTTTAGTCGCGATAATAATTTCTTTTTTACCGTCCGTAATTTCAGCGGAAACCAATCGGTCGCCCTTATCGAGCGTGATGGCGATAATGCCGCCCGCTCTAGGCTTATCAAACGCCGAGAGTAAGGTGTTCTTAATGAGGCCCTGTTGCGTGGCCAAAAGCACACTGCTCTTGTCGTTAAATTCCTTCACAGGAAGAACCGCCGAGATGCTTTCCCCTTCGCCCAGCTTGAGCACGTTGGCTAAAGCGGTTCCCTTCGCTTGGCGTGAAGATTCAGGAATTTCATAAACTTTTAACCAGTGAATTTTACCTAAACTGGTAAAGACCAGTAAGAAGTCATGGGTAGACGCCGTGTACATCTTTTCGATGAAGTCTTCTTCACGAACAGTGGCACCCGCCACGCCCTTGCCGCCGCGGCGCTGCTTTTGATAGCTGTCCGCTGGCAGACGCTTGATATAGCCGCCATGCGATAGCGTAATAACCGCTTGTTCGTCTTCGATTAAGTCTTCAACTTTCAAATCCTGCGCCTTGCCGATAATTTCGGTACGGCGGGGATCAGCGAACTTGTTACGAATTTCAGTGAGCTCTTCTTTAATAACCTGCCACAATTTCTTTTCAGAGCCAAGGATGCCCTTCAAGATTTCGATGGTCTTAAGGAGTTCTTTATATTCTTCCTCAATCTTCTTAATTTCCAAATTGGTCAATTGACGTAATTGCATTTCCAAAATGGCTTGAGCCTGAATAGCGGAAAGTTCAAAGTTAGCGATAAGCGCTTGTTTCGCTTCGTCCGTGGCTTTGGAAGCGCGGATGGTCTTAATGACTTTATCCAGGTTATCTAACGCGATACGCAAACCTTCTAAGATGTGCGCGCGCTTTTCGGCTTTATCCAAATCGAACTTGGTGCGTCGAATGACCACTTCTTTGCGGTGTTCGAGATAGTGATACAACATGCCTTTGAGGTTCAACACACGGGGCTGACCGGCCACGAGAGCCAGCATGATGATGCCGAAGGAAGTGCGTAAAGACGTTTGCGTCATTAAGTTGTTCAAAACAACTTGAGCGTTTCCATTGCGGGAAATTTCGATGACCACACGCATACCATCGCGGTCAGACTCGTCGCGTAAGTCGCTGATGCCTTCCATCTTCTTGTCGCGGACTAATTCAGCGATTTTTTCAATGAGCTGGGCTTTGTTAACCTGATAAGGCAATTGAGAAATGATGATGCGTTCACGGTCTTTTTTATCGACCTCAATGCCCGCTTTCGCCTGCATACGCACTGAGCCGCGGCCCGTGGTGTAAGCGTCGTTGATGCCTTCGCGGCCCAAAATGTAGCCGCCCGTTGGAAAATCCGGACCTTGAATAAACTTCATCAAGTCTTTGACTGTCGCTTCAGGGCTTTCGATTAAATGCAGCAAAGCGTCAATCACTTCACCCAAGTTGTGGGGCGGAACGTTGGTCGCCATACCGACTGCGATACCCGTGGAACCGTTAACGAGAAAGTTAGGAAACGCGCAAGGCAGCACCAGCGGTTCTTCGCGGGTGTTGTCGTAGTTAGGCACGAAATCGACGGTATTCTTGTCGATATCACGCAAGAGTTCTTCAGATAAGGGAGACATGCGGACTTCGGTATAACGTTCAGCCGCCGGAGGATCGCCGTCGATAGAACCAAAGTTACCCTGACCATCCACCAACACATAGCGCATGGAGAAGTCCTGCGCCAAACGAACGATCGTGTCATAAACCGAAGCCGTACCATGCGGATGATAGTTACCCGTCACGTCACCGGTGACTTTAGCTGATTTACGATAGGGCTTCTTCGAAGTCAGGCTTAAGTCATGCATACCCATAAAAATACGGCGGTGAACAGGCTTAAGACCGTCACGAACGTCAGGCAAAGCGCGGCCCACGATCACGCTCATGGCGTAATCGAGGTAAGAATCTTTCATTTCGTCTTCAATATCCGTCGTGATGATGTTACCGCGGTTAATATCCCCGCTGTCGCCGCCATCCGCCGCCAAAGCTTTCACGGGAGGAAGATCATCATCGCCGCCGTTACCGCCCGGTGCCGGGGCTCCCTTTGGATTTTCTTTGTTCTTTTTCGCCTTAGCCATTTTGTTCCCTTAATTCAGATTTAAACTTTTGTGATTTATAAAATTAGATGTCGAGATTTCTCACTTGCTTCGCGTAAGTTTGAATAAAGTTACGGCGAGGCTCCACCTGATCGCCCATCAAAACGTCGAACGTTTTATCGGCGGCCACAGAGTCCTCAAGCTTCACTTGTACCAGTGTGCGTTTTTCCGGATCCATCGTTGTTTCCCATAATTGTTCCGGGTTCATTTCACCCAAACCTTTGTAGCGCTGAATGGCCAGACCTTCTTTGCCGAAATCTTTGACCTTCTCCACGAATTCATACATGGATTCAATGAAGTACTCGCTGGAGCCGTGTTGAATCACATAAAGGGGCTTCACTTCCCTTTCCTTACCGTCGTGCTCAATTTTTTCCGCGGGGAAAAGTTCAGCCACTTCAATTGAACGTGAATCCATGCGCTTGATAATGTCTTCGATCTGTTTCACTTCAGCCATGTCTTTAATGGCCTTTACCCGAATCATGTCTTTCACGTCGCGGCTGGTGTCATAAACAAAGTCCATGCCTTCTTGATCGGAAGTTTTGCCCTTCTCGGCAGCCTTCTTCATGTCTTTGAGTTTATTTTTGAGCTTCTCCACCTTGTCATCTTTTTCACCTTCGGTATAAGCGTGTTCAACACCGAGCGGTGTTTCAATTTCATAAAGAGGACGTTTCTTTTTGCCAGAAACCGCTTCGAGGAATTCCTTGAGATTGAGACCAGCTTTTTGCAAAGCCGCGCCAATGGATTCCAAACGAATCAGGTCGGACACGATATCTTTTAACTTTTCTTGGGGAAATTCCACGCGGGCCTTGCCCTTCAAGCGGAACAAATGCACGCCGTCCATACCTTCTTGTAAAAGGAAGCGGGTCATGTCCGCTTCGGCTTGAAGATACATTTCTTTTTTACCGCGTTTCACTTTGTACAAAGGCGGCTGCGCGATGTAAATGTAGCCGTTTTCGAGCAGAGGCTTCATTTGACGGTAGAAGAAAGTCAAAAGCAGTGTGCGAATGTGAGAACCGTCCACGTCCGCATCGGTCATGATAATAATGCGGTGATAGCGGGCCTTCTCGACTTTAAAGTCGTCTTCGCCGATGCCCGTTCCCATCGCGGTGATGAGGGTTCGGATTTCATCGTTGTTCAAAATCTTATCGATGCGCGCGCGTTCCACGTTGAGCACCTTACCCTTGAGGGGCAAGATGGCCTGGAACTTACGGTTTCTTCCCTGCTTGGCCGAACCACCGGCCGAATCACCCTCAACAAGATAAATTTCGCTCTTGGACGGATCTTCTTCTTGGCAGTCAGCTAATTTGCCTGGCAGCGCGGAAATTTCAAGCGCCCCCTTACGGCGTGTTAGATCGCGCGCTTTGCGGGCAGCTTCGCGGGCCTTCGCGGACAATAAACACTTATTAACGATACGGCGGGCGACAGTAGGGTTCTGTTCAAAAAATGTTCCTAAACCGTCATTACAAACCTGACGGGTAATACCTTCGACTTCCCCGTTGCCTAATTTAGTTTTCGTTTGGCCTTCAAATTGCGGATCTGGAACTTTCACGGATACGACCGCCACCAGACCTTCACGCACGTCATCGCCCGAGATGGCTGGATCGGATTCTTTCAACAGAGAATTCTTTTTGGCGTATTCGTTGATGGTACGGGTCAAAGCGGAACGGAAACCCTGTAAGTGGGTACCGCCCTCGATGGTGTTAATGTTATTCACGTAGGAGAAGACATTTTCAGTGTAAGAGTCGTTGTACTGGATGGCCACTTCGACCACGACCTGGTCTTTTTCTTTTTCGAAATAAAGCGGCGTCGCGAAGAGCAGTTCTTTGCTTTCGTTCAGCATTTTCACGAACTGGATAATACCGCCGTTGAATTGGAAGGCTTCTTCTTTGCCCTTACCGCGCTCATCCGTGAGCTTGATGTAGATGCCCTTGTTGAGGAACGCTAATTCACGCAGACGCTTGGCGAGAATGTCGAAAGAATAAACCGATTCGGTAAAGATGGTGTCATCGGGCAAGAAAGTGACTTTAGTACCCGTCTTTTTAGCTTCGCCTGAGGCCTTCACTTTGCCGTCTGGTACGCCGCGCTTATAGGACTGGCTCCAGATCTTTCCTTCACGACGCACTTCCACTTCAAGCCAGCTCGAAAGCGCGTTAACGACCGAGGCACCCACGCCGTGCAAACCGCCCGAAACTTTATAAGTCGAATGGTCGAACTTACCGCCTGCGTGAAGCTTGGTCATAACGACATCGAGGGTCGACATTTTTTGGGTGGGATGCATATCCACCGGAATACCGCGGCCGTTGTCGGACACGGATATGGAGTTATCAGAGTGGATGGTAACTTCAATGGAATCGCAATGACCCGCCAAAGCTTCGTCAATCGAGTTGTCCACAATTTCATAAACCAGATGGTGCAAGCCGGCGCCGGACGTGGAACCGATATACATGGCCGGGCGTTTACGGACAGCCTCTAAACCTTCAAGAACCTGAATGTTCCCGCCGGAGTATTCACCTGTCATTTTTTGTGCTTTTTCTGGCACTCGGATCGATTCATCTTTAGGGGCCACCTTTTTGGGGGCTTCAGCTTTTGCTTTTTTGGCGGCTTTTTTTGCCATGTCGCTTGATCGTCCTTTGCTTCTAGATTGACTACGCTTTGCGGCTCAACATCAGGTTGAGTGTTTTAATCCCAATTTCCGGCAGCTCCTTTTGGAGCTTGAGTAAAATTTCCGCTTTG
>JABDGD010000005.1 GCA_013286205.1 Candidatus Firestoneibacteriota bacterium
CTACACAATTTTGCACGGAATCGTGGCGTCTTCGTTAATGCTGTAAACCGCGCATAAGCGGTGATAGCCGTCCGCGATGATCAGTTTTCCGTTCTCGATGTCCCGCACCAAAAGCAAAGGCGACAGCGGGTTTCCTTCTTTAATTTTCTTTTGATCCTTTTCCACATGGGTGTTGCTGATGCCTAATAGCGATAAACCGGAAGCCCGGAAAATATCCTTGGCCTTAAACTGGCTCATTTTCGCGTCCTTCAATTTTCTCACTAATCCAATAACTTCAGTTTCGCTATGCAGCAGGGTTAAATAAGATTGGGCCGCGGGAAAGTCTTTGTCTTCAGGCGCGTCCAGCCACTTGATTTCAGTGTCATTAGCCATGGTATCTCCGGTTTTTTATTTTGCGGCTGGCCCATCTAATCGGGTTTTCAATTTTTCCAAACTGCACTCAAACGTGTTGCCCATCATCTTGTCCATCATCAGACCCATGTATTTAAAGAAAATGTTATTGCCCGCGTCGCCCTTGTCAGTCCAGGTCACTTTAGTTCCGGTACCGGCGGGTTCAAAGGCGATGTTGCCGACGATCGTGAACTTGCTGCTTTCCATTTTCAATTCAAAGGTAACGCCTGTCGTCGGATTGGCGCTGGTGATAGTTTGAGAACCATTACCCATTTTTTCTGAAACCCAGGAGCGGGAAGCTCCGACGCCCTGGCCTGGACCCGAATAGGTGTATTTAATCGTGGGATCTTCGTTATCAAAAGCGCTCCACTGGGGCCAGCCCAGACCGAAGTTCGCTACATAGCCGAAGATGGCTTGAGGCGGTTTGTTGATGATGATGGAACGGGAAACCTGCCACTGGGAGGGAAGCACGAAGCCAATTAAGAGGATCGCTAAGCCCAGAACGATGGGGGTGAGGATAACCAGTTTGAGAAATTTGTTCATACGATGACTCCAATTTTACTGACAGTTAATGACCGGCTGTTGGTGGGCATTATAAAGCACTGTGAGGCTCAAACTGGCTTTGGTGAAATGAAATACACGGTATTTTGGGCTAAAAAACGTGTTTTTGTAGTTTATCTGAAAGCCAATAAATGAATAATGTCGGCTATATTGATGTGCTGTTTACTATTAAAGGCTTAGATATATGCGTTTTCAATTTCAAATATCCCTCTGGAAATTATTTCTGGGGATTGGTTTAGGTGTTCTGGCTTCGCGGCAGGCGAATACCAGTACTTTTAGCGATTTTAAATCAGATCTTCCAAAGCAACTCTCCTCTGTTTTCGCCAAAAATTCTAAACAGTTAAACTTTCGTGCCGCTTATGGGCAAATGCCAATGGCTTTTGAGGCCAATGAAGGACAGAGCGACTCCAGAGTTCGTTATATCGCCCGTGGAAGCGGCTACAGTTTGTTTTTATCCGATCTGGAAACAGTTATTGCTTTAAATCGCTACGGTAATGGTTTGTCGGCTAAAAGTGATTTTCCTAAAACAGGAAAAGGGCCCAAACTTTTAGGGCAGGATGTTCTTCGGCTCAGCCTGGTGGGCGGCAGCCGGGGCGTGGTTTTTGAAGCCCAGGACCCATTACCCGGCATGAGTCATTATTTTATCGGCAATAATTCCAGCCGATGGAAAACCAATCTTCAGCAATATTCTAAAGTTGTGGCTCTCGATGTTTATCCGGGCATTGACATGGTTTATTACGGTCATCAGGGCCAATTGGAGTACGACTTCAGGGTGAAGCCGGGCGCTGATCCACAGATGATCCATCTTCAACATCAGGGTGCGGATAGCGCGAGCATAGACGATCAGGGAAATTTGAAACTGACTGTTGGAAATCGAATAATAACCTTTAAACCGCCAATGGCATATCAAGAAGACGGGGATGTTAAAATAACAGTTTTGGGCAAGTATGTGGTGACAGACGTTAATGGAGTTGGATTTGAAATAGGGGATTATGACAAGACTAAAATTTTGATCATTGATCCGGCGTTGGACTATTCAACTTATTTGGGCGGAAACAATAGTGATACTGCTTTTGGTGTCGCTGTTGATTCTTCAGGATGCGCCTATGTAACTGGGGATACGACCTCCAGCAATTTTCCAACGACGAGCGGCGCTTATCAAACCGCTTATGGGACAAACAATGATTTCTTTGTGACCAAGTTGAACGCAGCCGGCAGCGCCGCGCTTTATTCAACTTATGTAGGAGGCAGCGGTGACGACTACGCTACAGGTATCGCTGTGGATTCCAGTGGATGCGCTTATGTGACGGGCGACACAACTGGTAATTTTCCGACCACTGGCGGGGCTTACCAAACGGCTTATGGCGGGGGCAGCACGCTTGGGGATGTTTTTGTGACCAAATTAAACTCTTCAGGTTCAGCATTAGCCTATTCAACTTATGTGGGTGGGGGTAATGATGAGATTGGACATGCGATCGCGGTAGATGGCTCTGGAAATGTTTACGTGACTGGTGAAACCAGAGGAAGTTTTCCAACTACCAGCGGGGCTTTTCAAACTGCTTTCGCAGGAGGCGCCTGGGCTGGTTTTATGTTCAAACTGAACCCTGTGGGCGGCGGAGCCAGCGACTTAGTTTATTCGACCTATCTGTGGACGGCGGGTGATGTTTATGGTCTGGGCATTGCGGTGAATGGCGCGGGGAATGCTTATGTGACAGGCCAAACCACAGGAACATTTCCGACAACCAGTGGAGCTTACCAAACTACCTATGGAGGATCTTGGAACGCTTATATGGCCAAGATTAATCCGGCTGGCGGCGGAGCCAGTGATTTAGTTTATTCCACTTATTTGGGTGGAACGAGTTCTACGGATGGTTACGGAATCGCGGTAGATGGATCAGGAAAAGCTTATGTGACGGGATGGGTGCTGGGGACTATGCCGACAACCAGCGGAGCTTATCAAACCAGCGGCAGCGGTCAAAATGCTTTTGTGATGAAGGTGAATCCGGCAGGCGGCGGGACAAGCGATTTGCTGTATTCGACCTATCTGGGTGGAAACTCGACGGAAGGCTATAACATTGCGGTGGATGGATCTGGAAATGCTTATGTGACGGGCTGGACTAGCGGAACTTTCCCAACCACCAGCGGAGCTTATCAAACCAGTTTGGGCGGCGGCGATGATGCTTTTGTCGCAAAACTGAATCCGGCGGGCACGGGGGCGGGCGATTTAATTTACTCTTCATATCTCGGCGGGAGTGGTACGGAAGTTGGTTGGGGAATAGCGGTTGATTCATCGGGAGCCGCTTATGTGGCTGGATCAGCTCAAGCGGGCTTTCACACCACGGCTGGGTCATATCAGACCACGTTGGGAGGAAGTCAGAATGCTTTTGTGACCAAGTTTGACGCCAGTGATTTTGCGTCAGCTAACACTCCTACTTCTACGTCGACTTCAACCGCTACGGCGACCACCACGAATACTCCCACTAAAACCGCAACGAGCACTGCCACCAATACGCCTTCCGCAACCGCTTCTTCTACTCCCACAGCAACTATAGTGGTGACCAATACAGCCACTTTGACCTATACCCCCAATCCCAGCTGCTGCCAAAATGCTTCGCCCTGGTCCGCGGCGACGCTAGCGGGTCCAGTTTATGATTTGAATGTCGATACAAGCAGTCAGACAGTATATGAAGCTGACGCGGGCAGCAATTTGATCAGGCTGCTGAATTATCAAGGAACCGCCCTGTCCACCTTACCAACCTCGGGCGCCGCCTTAACTGATCCGCGGGGATTCTTTTTGGATGGTCTAGGTAATATTTACTCCATGAACCGCTCGGGAGGACAAATCTATAAAATTAATATTTCCACAGGAGTGTCGACTTTATTCGTCACCGTGCCAGGCAGCCCGGGTGGAAGATTTGTTTTTGTGGACGCTTCTGGAAATATTTACGCGGGAACGGATTTAAACGGGATATACGAGTACAACACGGCGGGAACACAGCTGGCCCAAATTGGGTCTGGTGGCACACTTCCTTTGAACGCGCCCAATGGTATTTGGAAATCAGGGTTGGATTTATACATCAGTGATGGCGGAAACGACCGCATTGTTGATTTTCAGGAAACCTCTCTTAATAGTCATAGCTACGCTACCAATCCCATCGTGGATGTGACCAGTACGGGGCCCAAACCCTTGAGCCCGGACAAAATATGGAAAGACACCACGGGTAATTACTATGTAGCCAATCTGTCTTATGGCTATGTGATGTACAACGTTTCGGGCGGAGTTTGGACCGAAAATTACCGATGCTATCCTGCTAATAATGAACTGAATGGCGATAAAGCGGCAGTGGTAGATGAAAGCGGGGCGATTTATAACGGTAATCCCAATGGAACTATCGTTAAAATCGCGGCTTGTTCTAATGTTACTTCCACTTATACCTCTACCCCAACTTATACTTCGACGCAAACTACGACCAACACCGTTACGCCGACACCAACGAATACGGCTGTCTCTACCTGCGTGTCGTTTTCGGACAGCTATGGCAGCGTGGGCAGCGCAGGTAATTACACTTATCACGATATGGACTGGAACGCTTCGACCCAAACCGCGACCCAATGGAACGTGACCGGCGGTGTTTTTCAACAGGGCCCCATGAGTTCGACCGCGGGTTCATATTTGACTTTGAATTCGGGGGTTTTTCCTTCGACTTTGCCAGGCTATACCGTTGAGGGAGATTTTAAATTGGGGACGGTAGGGCAGGGCATTTTTGGATTGTTGTTTCTGGCTGATCCGTCAGTGGATCATGGCTATATTTTCCAATGGAACGGTTTGAATAACCGCTGGGAAATTGAAAAACAAACCATGCAGTACACTTATTATTACGTGGCGACGAATAGCTCTCCGGCTTATACGCTGGGGACCTGGGTCCATTTAAAAATAACCGTTTCGGGCGGGGTGATGAACGGCTATGAGACCCCTGAAAGCGCCCCCGGAGTAGCCAGTGGGAGCACGGTGCATATTTTTAACAATGTGACGGATCCGGGAACAACGACGCCCTATACGTCGGGGACGGCGGGTATTCGAAGCTACAATGTCCAAACCGGTAATACGCTTCAGTTGACGAACTACACCAGTTACACCTGCCCCGCAGTCACCGGCACCCCCACTAACACCGCTACTGTTACCTCAACTAATACGCCCACCAACACTGCCACGGCGACGCCGACTCAAACGCCGACCGCCAGCGCGACTAATACGTCCACCAATACGGTTACACAGACAGCCACGAATACAGCTACCATTACTTCAACGAATACGCCTTCTAACACCGCGACAGTGACATCCACTGAAACGCCAACCGGTACCGCGACGGATACAGCCACCGATACATCGACTCAGACTTCGACCAATACGTCTACAGTGACATCGACTAATACGCCGACGAACAGCGCTACGAATACCGCGACTGTTACCTCAACAAATACAGCCACCAACACAGCCACGGTTACTTCTACAGAAACCTCAACCGATACAGCTACGCTTACTGCGACCAATACTTCCACCGATACGGTTACAAAAACATCAACCTATACCGCGACCAATACCTCGACGAACACCGCGACGGTAACATCCACGAATACGCCCAGCAATACGGCAACAAAAACTTCTACTTATACCTCTACTCAGACCGCGACTAATACGGCCACGGTGACGTCGACCAATACAGTGACTCATACCGAGACGAATAGCGCGACTAATACTTCCACCAACACCACGACTCATACAGCTACGGTCACAGTCACACAAACCGCGACCAACACCGCGACAGTGACGGTCACCAATACCTTCACGAATACCTTTACAAAGACTGCGACTTATACCTTTACCTCTACGGCCACCAATACCGCTACGGTGACGGACACTCAGACGATAACTAATACGCCCACACGGACCTTTACGGCGACGATTACTTACACACCGACTATTACGCCGACTTTTACGATGACAGGAACCCCTACGGCCACGCTGGTGATTAACTCCATTACAATCAGTTTGCCCTATCCCATTCCGGTGAGAACCGGACCGGTTTATTTTGATGTGACCTGCCCGCCCAATACGCTGGTGGATTGGGATGTTTTTACTTTAGCTTTCCGAAAAATTTATGGAGGAAGCAAAACCCTGCCGGGCAGCGGCACCATTTCGTGGGATTTGAGGGATAAGGCGGGTATTCAGGTGGCTAATGGCATTTATTATATTCGGGTGAAAGCTTATGCCTTGGGCGTTCCAGTCACCAAAAAGCTGAAGGTTCTGATTCTGCGGTAAAGGAAAAGGGCTCTGGGAGGTAAAATCCTATCGCTTAACTTTTCCATTTTTAGCAAAAACGTGGTTAAATATGGCAACTTTTACCCCTTGGAGGATGAATTGGCTAAGAAAGCGACTGTGAAAAAGCAACAAACGGCGAAAGCGAAGCCCACTACGGTTAAACCGGATGCGGTGAGCGCTGTGCTGGCGAAGTTTAATACCTGGCAGAAATCCGTAATTGGAGTGGTGGCTTTGGTGGTTTTGGTCGCCTTTTACGCGGCATTCCAGCCGGATACTTTTTCGGTGGAAAGAGCGATCATTATTTCGGCGCCGCCGGCGAAAATCTTTGACCTCGTCGATAATTTCCATGACTGGGCGCAGTGGTCACCCTGGGAAAAGATGGATCCGGCTATGAAGAAGACTTTTGAAGGTCCGGAATCAGGCGAAGGCGCGGTTTATCATTGGGAAGGTAACGATAAGGTCGGCGAAGGAACCATGACGATTGTGGAAAGCAAAAAGAACGACCACATCAAGATTAAGCTGGAGTTCCTGAAGCCCTTCAAGGCGACCAACACGGCGACCTTTAGCTTTCAGGCGAGCGACAAGCAGACGCTGGTAACCTGGGGTATGACGGGCAAAAACAACTTCATGTCTAAAGTCATGCAATTGTTTACCACGATGGACAAGATGGTGGGTAACGACTTTCAGAATGGCTTAGAAGGTTTGAAGGTTTTGACTCAGCCTGGCTATAAAAGATAAGTATTAGCATCACGAAAGGCCGGATCCGAAAGGGTTCGGCCTTTTTTTATGCCCGAATCATTTAGGTTTTTTCCACAGTGCTTCTGACACATCCTTCAGCTTGTTGAGGCTCGTTTGAATGGTTTGGTTCATGACGGACTCCATGTAGGCGTTCAAGTTATGAGAGCTATCCGAGTCAACCCAGGTGACCCTGGTGGCGCTTCCAATCGGTGTGAAAACTAGTTTTCCCCTGAGAATAGATTTTTTCCCCGCCAAAACGATATCAAAACTAACACCCTGTTTGGGATCGGCACTGGTTATTGTTTGAGTACCGTTGCCGTATTTGACCGATATCCAGGTGCGAACCGCGCCCCGGCCCACCAGTGTAGAGGGGTAGGCATATTGAATATTGATGTCTTTACTATCTAAGACACTCCATTGAGGCCATCCATTTTTAAGATCGGCCACAAAGGGATATATGTTTTGGGGGATTTGATTAATAAAGACTGAGTTGCCGGTTTCGCGCGGGGGCGCGGGCGGTGGTACAACCGCGAGGTGTTTTGGTTGGAACGCGATAATTAAAGTAATGGCCAAAACTGGCATAACGATGAGCAGGGGCAGGAACTTCCTGAGAGTCTTTTTTAGGGAGTTTTGGCGGGGTTTCATGGATTGATTTTACATTATTGATGCCGGTATCAAGCGGTTTTTAGGTGAAGGTTTTACTATTTCAAACCGGAAATTAAAAAAATGTTTTCTGAAGCTGTTGACAAAATATTTTTTTGTTTTAGTATTTAACCAAGAGGTTAAATACGATATGCCGACTGATCAATTAAGCGCTACTTTTTCAGCTTTAGCCGACCCCACCCGCCGGGCCATGTTAGCCCGTTTAAGCAAGGGTGACGCCTCGGTACAAGAGCTGGCCAAGCCCTTTGACATGAGCTTGCCAGCAATTACCAAGCATTTAAAGGTGCTGGAACGCTGTGGTCTTATTGTGCGCAGCCGTGACGCTCAATGGCGCCCCTGTCACTTGAAGGCGGATCCGTTGAAGGAAGCTAATCTCTGGATGGAGCATTACCGCCGATTCTGGGAAGAAAGTTTTGATCGTTTGGACGACTATTTAAAGGAATTACAGAAAAAGGAGAAGAAGAATGACCGCCATAAAAAATAAATCCAACGAGATCAAGATCACCCGGATCTATGACGCGCCCGTGAAAATGGTTTGGGACGCCTGGGTTGACTCAGAACAGGCAGCTAAATGGTGGGGCCCCAGGGGTTTCACGATTACAACTCACAGCAAAGATTTTAAGGCTGGCGGACATTGGAATTACACCATGCACGGCCCGGACGGCGTGGATTATGTCAACAAGACCCAATATCTGGAAGTGGAGACCTACTCCAAGATGGTTTATGACCACGGCGGTAACGATGAGCAGAAACCGCTGTTTCGCGTGACGGTTCTTTTTAAAGACCTCAAAGGAAAAACCCAGTTGGATATGACGATGGCACTGCCCACACCGGAAGCGGCTGACGATACGCGTAAATTTATCAAGAAAGCCAACGGCAATTCGACCTGGGACCGCCTGGCTGAGTATCTGGAAGAAGGAACGACGAAGAGAGATGTTTTCGTTATCAATCGCAGTTTCGAAGTGTCCCTGTGGAAGATGTTTGAGGTTTGGACAGACCCGAAACAGCTTTCCCAATGGGTGCCGCCTACGGGCTTTACCATGAAATACATTAAGGCGGATATCCGGGAGGGCGGCAGCAGCTTCTATTCCATGACAGATGGCCAGCACACCATGTATGGCCGGGCTGAATATCTGAAAATCGAAAAGCCCAACCTTATTGTTTATCGGCAGCAGTTTTGCGATGAGAATGAAAAGATATCCCACCACCCCATGTCCGCGACCTGGCCTTTGAGCATGAAAACCACCGTCCTCTTTTTCGAGGAGGGGCCGGATCAAACCCGGGTGGCTTTGACCTGGGAGATTGAGGGCGACGCTACGGCGGAAGAAAAGATGACCTTCCACATGGCCAAACCGGGTATGGCGCAGGGCTGGGGCGGTTCTTTTGACAAGCTGGAAACTTATGTGGCCGGATTTTAAACCAAGGAGAATGAAATGAGTAAAGTCATCGTAGCGGCGTTTGGGGTTTCCATGGACGGCTTTGCCGCGGGTCCGGATCAGAGCCTGGAGAATCCTTTGGGGGTTCGGGGAACCGAATTGATGGGGTGGTTTTTTCCCACGAAAACTTTTAACGATATGCATGGGGATGGCGGTGGTACGACCGGTGTGGACAACGAATTTGCCGCGAGGTCTTTCGTCAATATAGGCGCCTGGATTATGGGCCGAAACATGTTCGGCCCTATCCGCGGTCCATGGCCGGATGAATCCTGGAAAGGCTGGTGGGGTCCTAATCCGCCCTATCACGTTCCCACATTCGTATTGACCCATCACGCCCGTCCGCCTTTGGAAATGGAAGGCGGGACCCGATTTATCTTTGTCACAGACGGGATTCAATCGGCTCTGCGGCAGGCCAAGGAAGCCGCTGGGAAGAAGGACGTTCGGATAGGCGGGGGAACCTCGACCGTTCGGCAGTATTTACAGGCCGGTTTGATCGATGAGATGCACCTGGTCTTATCGCCCGTTTTGATGGGAAAGGGTGAAAATCTTTTCGCGGGTCTCGATTTACATGTTATGGGTTTTAAATGTGTTGAGCGGGCTGCCAGCGAAAAGGCGACTCATGTAGTTCTTAAAAAAACAGGGGGTGCGTAAATGGTCTCGAAAAGCAAAGTAGGAGTGATGGGTTGGACGGGCAGAGTGATGACGGTTTTGGCGGCACTGCCTTTTGTCATGAGCGCTGCCATGAAATTCATGGGCGGTCCGCAGATGGTACAAGGCATGAGTCATTTTGGCTGGCCCGAGGGCATGTTGATTACCCTGGGGATTTTGGAAGCCGGATCGGTCATTCTTTACCTCATTCCACAAACCGCGGTGCTGGGCGGCATTGTTTTGACAGGTTATTTGGGCGGAGCCATTTGTACCCACATGAGGATTGGCGAGCCGGTTTATGTGCATGTGATTTTGGGCCTCTTCATTTGGGGTGGTCTTTATCTGCGCGAGGCCCGCTTGCGTGAATTGATCCCCTTTCGAAAAGGAGTTTAGTCATGGCCATTGAATTGGGAAATTTCGAGAATAAAGTCCATTCCAAAGACCTTCGTTTGACCCGGGTTTTTAAGGCGCCCCGCAAAACAGTTTTCGCGGCCTTTACCCAGCCCGAGCATTTAGTGCATTGGTGGGCGCCCAAGCCTTTGACTGTGTCCCGCTGCGAAGTGGATCTTCGTCCGGGTGGGGAATGGAACTATACCTTTCAATTTCCGGATGGCACCGGGCACGATTGCAAGGCGGTTTACCGCGCGGTAGAACCGCCGAGCAAGCTGGTCATGGAAAGTTCGGTTCCGAATCCACAGGGCACGCCTTATTTCACGATTCTCCAAACGATTCTTTTTGAGGATAAGGGTGATGAAACGGGAGTGGTTTTTGAGATGAAGATTCTGCAGGCCAACGCGGGCGCGGAGCCCTTCCTGGAAGGCGCGAAACAGGGTACGGGTATGACCCTGGATAATCTGACGGAGTATTTGGGTAAAATTTAGGAGAGACAATGAAAAAGAAAAGCGCGGCAAAAATCGTCAAGGCTGAAAAAATCACGCCGTTTTTGTGGTTTGACAACCAAGCGGAAGAAGCGGCAAAATTTTATGTTTCCGTTTTCAAGAAAAATTCAAAGGTTTTAAAAGTAGTGCGGTATGGAAAGACCGGGCCGGGGCCAGAGGGCACAGTCATGCTTGTCTCGTTCCAATTGGCGGGAAAAAAGTTTACTGCTTTGAATGGTGGTCCGCAGTTCAAGTTTTCGTTAGCGACTTCATTCGTGGTGGACTGCGTTGACCAAAAAGAGGTGGATTGGTTCTGGGCGAAGCTTTCTGAGGGCGGCGAAAAAAGCCAGTGTGGATGGCTGAAGGACAAATATGGTTTATCCTGGCAGATTGTTCCCTCGGTTATTCCCAGGTATATGAGCGATTCGGATTCAGTGAAGTCCCAAAGGGTCATGAGCGCTGTGCTTAAAATGAGCAAAATTGAAATCGAGGTCCTGAAAAAAGCCTACAGGGGAGACAAATGAGTAATCTGAAGCAAACCGCCGTGGATTTCCTGCAAATGGTGGTCGCGGGCGATATTGAAAAGGCTTACGAAAAGTATGTGGACATGAACGGTAAACACCATAACCCCTTTACTCCGGCGGGGTTTCCGGCGCTCAAAAAGGGAATGATGGAAAATGACGCCAAATTTCCGCATAAAGCCTTTACGGTGAAGCATGTGGTAGGTGAGGGGGATTGGGTTACGGTGCATTCCCACCTCGTGTTAAAAGCAGGTGAACTGGAACTGACGACCGTTCATCTATTGAAGTTCGGAAATGGCAAGATTGTGGAGCTTTGGGATGTGGCGGCACCCATTCCGGCGGAATGCCCCAATAAAGACGGCCTCTTTTAAATTCAAATAATGAACAAATTTTGGAAACCATTCGGCTTCAAAGAACGTCCAAATACTGGATCCCGGGATAAAACAAAGCGGGGCCAAAGGCAGTTCATTTTTTAAATGGAGGCTTTCATGAATTTGAAAAAGATGGTTTTGGGTGCGGCTTTGTTGAGCCTGGCGGCGATGCCAGCCATGGCGGGGTTGGATTTGACGATCAACGTGGGCCAAGACGACCAGGCTCATTATGATTTTAACGGTGGAGCTAGAAAACACCACCCGATGATCTGGAAAGCGGCTAAGCAGCTGCAAAATGCCAAGCATACCCTTTGGGCTGCCGCGGATGATTTCCACGGTCACAAGGCTGACGCGATCGGCGCGATTAACGCCGCTTTGGATCAATTGGCGGTTTGCGAACGTAAGTAAATTTTGGTTTTGGAAAGCCATCTTCCGAAAGGGAGATGGCTTTTTTTATGTCTGTTAGCGGTCCAGGGCTTGATAAGCCTCAATCCAAGCGATATTAAAAAGGCCCTTCCGTACCAGCAACTCCACCGTATTGCCCCCGCCGACTGAGAAATAGAAAGGGTAAGGAACTAGTAATTGGCAGTTTTGGTCTTTGTTGTTCCAATCTGGAAAGTCGATGTAATAGGCCATGGGATTAACGCCGTCTTTAATACTGCCGCCTAAAACAGATGTTTCTTTGTGGCTGATGATGACTCTGACCGTTTCGGGCTCGGACTGATCTAAAAGGCCATTGGCGATTTGAAGGTTGAAGCGTAGAAACCAGCCGAACAAACAACCCAAGATTAAATACAAAACCACAATGATCGCCGCGGGAACCTTTTCTTGTAACGCGAGCTTGATTACTTTTTTAAATGCCAAATAGCAAAAGACGAAGGCGAGAAGGGCGCAGACAAGATCGCTTATCCAGAGGTCGTTAGCGCGGATAAAGCGAAAGTTCGCGGAACAATAGAGAAATTCGATCACGAGAAGAACGATGAATAAAAGTGAACTGAGAATCGCAAACTCGAATTTTTTACCGTTCATTTAAACTGCCTGTCCGGAAACCCAGCCAGAGGCCCATGCCCATTGAAAGTTAAACCCGCCCAATTGACCAGTGATATCTAAAACCTCGCCGATAAAAAAGAGGCCCGGTACTTTGAGAGATTCCATGGTTTGAGGCGAAAATTCTCGGGTGTCCACGCCGCCCTTGGTCACTTCAGCCACACGGTAGCCAAAGGTATCCTGGGGGACAAAACGGTATTCATGAATGTTTTTGGCTAAGGACATCAGTGTTTCGTCCGGGAGTTCGGCCCAGGCGCCCCGGGCGCCGGCATTCCAGGCAATGCGATCAGCCAAGCGGCGGGGAATTCTTTCAGAAAACCAGATGCGGAACTCACCTCGTCCACCCGCGGCTTTATCTTTTTTCAATTGGGCATAAGTTTCTTCAACGGTCATCTCTGGTATCCAGTTAATGACGATTTCTTTCCCCGGCTCCCAAACTAAAGACGCGTTCAGCATGATGGGGCCGCTGAGGCCGGTGTGAGTAATCATGATGTCTTCGACCATATTCCAAGCGCCGCAAGAGGCGCTCACAGTTAGATGAATACCCGCCAGATCTTTAAATTTGGTCAAATCGCTGGGTGAAAAGTTGAGCCCCACCAGGGCGGGCGACGGTTCGACTATCTTCATGCCGAATTGTTGGGCGATTTTATATCCAAAATCCGAAGCGCCCAATTGGGGCCAGGAAAGACCGCCAGTGGCGATGACTAGCCGTGAAGATTGATAACTTTGATCTTCTAACTGCACGGTAAAAAGATCTTTTTCGTGATACACCTGTTGAACTTTTTGATTTAGAAGAAGGGAAGCTCCGCTTTGTTGTGTTCGTTCTACTAAGAGGTCGATAATTTCTTTGGCGCTTTTATCGCAAAATAATTGGCCGTCTTTTTTTTCATGGTAGGCAATACCCTTCTTTTTCACTATCGCGATGAAATCCTTGGGTTTGAAGCGGGCAAGCGCGTCGTTCACAAAGCCGGGGTTTGAGCTGTGGTAGTTCGATGGTTTGGCGTAAATGTTCGTGAAATTGCACCGCCCACCCCCTGAAACGAGTATTTTAGGACTGGGTCTGCGGCTTTGCTCTAAAACCATCACTTTGCGGCCGCGGGAAGCGGCAGTAGCGGCGCACATGAGGCCGGCGGCGCCGCCGCCGAGAATAATGACGTCATAGGTGTTCATGGGCAATAGGATAACAGTTAGCTTTGACGGTCTGAAATTAAAATAGACAGTTTGTGGTTGGACGAAAGAGGAAGCTTTTGAAGAAAGCAATTATTTTTATTCTGGTCATCATTTCGGCGGGAATATTTTCGGTTTTTGAATGGGAAAATCATCAGCCGATTGGTCCAAAAATTTCCATTCTCTTTATCGGCAATAGTTACACCTTTGTAAATGACCTGCCGAATCTGCTGGTGAATTTAGCTAAAACGGGCCGGCATGAGGTGGAAACGGCGTCTTATACGCCGGGCGGAGCGACTTTGTCCCAATTGGCGAATACGGAAAAAGTTCTTTCTCAAATAGCGGAGTCGAAATCAACTTATGTTGTCCTGCAGGAACAAAGTGTTGTGCCGGCGGTGGAGCAATCCCGCCAAAATGGGATGTACCCGGCGGTGCGTTTTTTGACTTACAAAATTAAAGAAGCAAAATCTACACCCTTGCTTTATATGACCTGGGGAAGAGAAAAGGGACTGGCTGAATTTGGTTTTAATGATTACACATCCATGCAGGACCAAATTACGGCGGGCTATCTGAATATTGGCAAAGAGACGGGAACAGGAGTGGTGCCGGTGGGCGAGGCTTGGAGAGAAGCGCTCAAGCGTGATTCTGGATTGAAGTTGTGGCAGGGTGATGGAAGCCATCCCACTGTGGAAGGATCCTATTTGGCAGCCTGTGTTTTTTACGCTGCTATTTACCGCCAAAGCCCCGAGGGGCTGGATTACACTGCGGGATTACCCGCTGAAAGAGCTAAGGTTCTACAGACGGTGGCGGCCCAGACGGTCTTAACGGAAGCTGGTCAATGGAATCTCCGCTAAACACGACTATATTTTCTGCAACTGTATCTATTGTTGGCGCCGGCCTCTAGGGTGGACTAAATAAGTTATTTAAATCACCCGGAGGGGCTATGACCAAGAAAAAAGGCAAGAAAAAGGCTAAGACCGAATTTACAGTGAAGCGTATCGAAAGAAAACAAACCCGGCATTTAAAAGCCCCTGCGGCTGCTGCACCCGCGAAATAAACCGGTTACCTGTTAAAAAGGAGCTCCTCGAAATGAGGCGCTCCTTTTTTTGTGCCTAAATAAAAAAAGCCCCCTCGGCTTTCGCCGGGGAGGCTTTTGGTTTGCGTAAAGATGATTAGATCTTAACGACGTTTTCGGCCTTGAGACCCTTGTCGCCACGCGCCACTTCAAATTCAACGCGGTCGCCTTCGTTCAAGGATTTATAACCCTCAGCTTGAATGGCGGAATGGTGAACAAATACGTCTTCACCACCGTCCTGGGAGATAAAACCAAAACCTTTTTCATTCTTAAACCACTTCACAGTTCCTTGCGGCATTGTTTGAAACCTCAACTTTTTTTCTAAAAATTTAACTGCACCAACTCGACCTGTCGAAGCACCGCTTTGGAGTAGTTATAGTACAGGAATTAGCCCCAATAAGTTCATTCGGAGGGCATTTATCCCATTTAAATCATTAAACAAAGGGTAATTTGATGATTTTAGCTGAGGATGGCGGGTGATTAAGCTTTTTGACCGCTCATGTTGTGAATCATTTTGGTAATGCTTTTTTGGTTTATGGACAGGGCTTTCAAGTGGGCGTGGTAAACATTTCGGCCCAGTTCGTTATCGCTGTCAACGCGGGTGACATTCGCGAGAAACATCAGTTCGCTTTGATAGCTGGGGAAGTGAAGCATCACTTCCATCAACACGTCCGAATAGGTCACGCTTTGAGTCAGCAAAGACAGGTGGGTTTTAAAAATGTCTTTGTAAATAGCTTTGTAAAACATCGCTTCTTCAGCTTTTTTCACGAAATGTTTCTCAGTTGTTTGGGAATAATACTCATGGGGGATAATTTTTTTATCCTCGGGGGTTCCGACTACCCGGTAATGAGCGCGGAGAGTGGCCACTACCCGGCCTTCTTCGCGTTTTTCGACCCAGCCCGAAAGATGCTCATTCAGCCATTCGTCGGTGGGATTGTAGACTCCAGGTATATGCAAAACTGGCCTCGTTCTTAAATATTTCACTCATCCTATCGGCAGAAAACCAAAAAAACACACTGAAAAGTAAAGTGTTGCAAGACTTTTAAGTTTATCACCTTTTTTTGACGGAAGTAGACCCATGGCCATTTTTATGGATTCTAAAAGCCCCATTTCAAACGATGTGAGTACAATTAAACACGAAGCATTTACCTGGAGGGGCTGATGAAAGATATTTGGAAATATATTGTTTTGATTTTCGTCGCCGTTGGATGTGTGCCAAGTAATTCCACAGTTGAAAATAAAGCTTTGGCTCCCGGCAGTATGGAAGAGAAGAGAGCGGTATCCGAGGTGAAGCGTTTAGCGGTTCAACATGGATATCACCCGGAAAAGATGGATCTTCAGATCAAAGCGAACCCAGAAACCGGTGATTTCTCAGTTTTTCTATTTCCTAAAACCACGGACGTCAGGGAGTTTCACCGTGAACTGGGCCTCTTTGCCATTGTTAAGGCCCAATCGGGGGAGCTCATTCGTTTTAGCGACCCCAAAACCGATCCTAAGTGAATTAGTGGAATGGATCCGCGTGGGCTGTATCCAGCATGAAACGGATGCCAAACCGGCCGTCAAAAACCTGAGTTAAATTCTGCCAAAAAATTAAATGATCTAAAACTTCCGTGTATAGAGAAACCTCATGGCCGTTGCCCACAGGAAAGTCCATTCCGGCGCCAAAATTCATACCCAAGAGTATTTCGTATCCGTTGGTAACTAAGGGGATTCCCTGAGTGGCGACTTCCGAGCCTGGCGGCGGCGGGGGCGGATCGATCACCAAGTCCGCGCCTACGCCTCCCACTAAATAAAATGAACCGTTGAAGCGGTGATGGACATAATCCCATTTGTTGTTAAGGGGATACCAGCGCATATTGACGGAAAGAGAAACGTCATCGGTCGGTTGAACTACTGTGACTGCATTAGACGCTGTGGGTAAGACTTGGATGGTGGTTGGTATGGAAAGAGTGACTGGCAAATTTGGCATGGTGAAATAATCCACCGCGAAAAAACCGTCCCAGCGGTCAGAGACGCTCACGCCCATCCAGGCGCCTATTTCGGGCGCGGGTCCGTTTGCGGCAATGAAGCCAGTCGGTTCCTCGGCGCCGGTGTGAAACATGAGGCTGAAATTTGGCATTTCACCGTTTTCGGCCCAAGCGGAGGCGGTCAGACAAAAGAGTAGGAGTAACAAGAGGGTTAATTTTTTCATCGGCGCTATTTTAAGCGCGAAAAGCTCTGTCGGGGAATAAACCCGGTGAAAATCAGCTTAAAGATTTTTGTACGCGGATGATGTGGGACTTTCGGCGTTTTTTGGGCTGAGGAACACCCAAGGCCGACTGTACTTTACGGCCATTGTGATTTTGAATCAGTGTTTCGTATTGGGAAATCAGCCGGCCGTTAATCGCGGACCAATTGTAATGCTCGGCGGTTTCCAAAGCTTTTTCGCGAAGCTTTTTGGCCCGGACGGGGTAGCGGAGCACCCATTCAATCTGCCGGGCAAAATCCACACCGTCGTAGGGATTCGCCAAAAGACCGTCCTCTTGATGATGGATGATGTCCGCGGAGCCGCCTTTGTTGGCCCCGATTACCGGTAAGCCTGAAGCGAAGGCTTCTAAAACCACGTTGCCGAATGTTTCGGTAGTGGAGGGGAAAACAAAGAAGTCAGACGAAGCGTAAACTTTAGATAATTCCTGTCCTTTGATAAAACCAAAGAAAAGATCATTGGGAAATTTTTCCTTGAGGATTTTGCCGTAGGGGCCGTCGCCAGCGAAACCCAGTTTGAATTGGTAGCCCTTTTGACGGAGGATCTGAACGGCTTGAACCAGCTCAGATAGATTTTTTTCCGCTACTAACCGGCCCACAAAAAGAAGCAGCGGCTCTTTGCCTAAGCCCTGGGATTGGCGCCAGTTCTCATCCCGGTGAAGAGGAGAGAACTTTTGGCGATCAATGCCACGTGGCCATAGCTGAACCCCTTTGAATCCTTTCGAAATTAGTGTAGAGACAGCTCCGGGCGTGGGGACAAAAGTCATTTGGCTGCGGTTGTGAAACCATTTCATATAGTCCCATCCGGCTTGAAGGGCCCAACCCAAGCCGTAATAAGGGAAATAGTCCACGAAATGGGTATGGTAGCCGGCTACGGAAGGCAGTTTGTGACGAAAGGCGTAATTTTGACCGTAGATGGAAATGGGAGTAGGCGCGGAAACATGGATGAGGTCGGGTTTGAATTCGTTAAGGATTTTTTCCAGTTTAAAAATAGGCGGTAACCCGACGCGGTAATAGCGGTAGAGCGGAAAGGGAATTGAGGGGACTTTGATCACCCGGCCGCGCCAAGGTTCAGCGTCTGTGGGCAGACTGGGCGAAATAACGAGAAAGTCAATTTGTTGTTCATTGAGGGTTTCGGCTAAGCGGGTAAAGGTATGGGCAACGCCGTCGGTGAGCGGGGGAAGGCTTTCAGTAAAGTACGCGATTCGCAAAAGCTTCCTCCAAAAGAATTTTCTTTCGGAAGAACAAGATAAAGGTTGTTGGGTGAGGGTCTGTGAAAGAGGGGTAACTTTTAGGTTAAATCAATTTCGCCAGACACTGCGGTCCATGTTGCGGTACTGGATAGCCTCGGCGATGTATGAAGGTTTTAGGTTTTCCTCGCCGTCGAGGTCGGCGATGGTGCGGGCGACTTTGAGAATGCGGTCATAAGCCCGGGCTGATAGTCCGAACTTTTCCATGGCGGTTTTAAGAAGGGCCTGCGAAGGTTCGTCCAACTGGCAATACTTTCTCATTTGAACGGTGTTCATCTGGGCGTTGCAATGAATACCATCATCGTTAAACCGCTTTTGTTGAATCGCCCGGGCCTGGCTAATGCGCTCTCTAATAGCGCTGGACGGTTCGGCGGGTGTGGTGTCGGAAATTTCTTTCCACTTGAGCGCGGGTACTTCGATGTGAAGATCGATACGGTCTAACAAAGGGCCTGAAATTCTTCCGAGATATTTTTGAATTTGATTAGGTGAGCAGGTGCATTCCCGGGAAGCGTCGGTGTAGTAGCCGCAGGGACAAGGGTTCATAGCGGCAGCCAGCATGAATTGGGCGGGGAAGGTCAGCGTTGATTGAACCCGCGAGATAGTAACTGTGCCGTCTTCCAAAGGCTGACGCAAAACTTCCAAAACATTTTTATTGAATTCGGGAAACTCATCCAAAAAGAGAACGCCGTGATGGGCAAGGCTAACTTCGCCTGGTTTTGGAATAGTGCCGCCGCCAATAAGACCCGCGTCAGAAACCGTGTGATGGGGCGAGCGGAAAGCCCGGGTAGCCATGAGAGCTCTTCTGCGGGGAAGTGTGCCGGCGATGGAATGAATTTTAGTAGTTTGGATGGCTTCTTCCAACGAAAGCGATGGCATGATGGTTGGGAGTCGTTTGGTGAGCATGGATTTTCCCGACCCAGGAGGCCCAACAAGCAAAATATTGTGCCCGCCAGCGGCGCCGATTTCTAAAGCGCGCTTGGCATTTTCCTGGCCTTTGACATCGGCAAAATCGACTTTGTAAGTAGAGTGCTGTTTGAACTCTTCCTCGATATCCACCACAACTCGGGAAAGTGTTTTAGCGCCGGTAAGGAACTCAACCGCTTCTTTTAGGTTTTTAACCGCGTAAACAGGCACTTCGACAACGACTGCGGCTTCTTTAGCGTTTTCAGCTGGCACTAAAAGGCCGTTGACTTTGTTGTCTCGGGCAGCCAATGCAATGGGTAAGGCGCCTCGGATAGGTCTAATTTTGCCGTCTAAGGCCAATTCGCCGACTATCCAAAAGCCCTCTACCGCTTTAGCGGGCAATTTGCCCGAAGCCACTAGAATGCCAATCGCCATGGGGAGGTCAAAAGAAGGTCCTTCTTTTTTGGTATCCGCCGGGGCCAGGTTGACCGTAATGCGTTGGATGGGAAAGGTAAATTGAGAGTTCGTAATGGCGCTTTTGACCCGGTCTTTGGACTCCTTGACAGCCGCATCCGGCAGTCCTACGGTTTGGAAGGTCGGCAGGCCGGGGCAGATATCAACCTCGCACTCGACGGGGTAGGCATCGATACCCAAAAGGGCGGCGCTTCTAATGTTCGCTAACATAGTGTTTCCGTGATTAAATAGTTAAATAAGGCCGATTTCGGGGGATATTATTCAAGGACTTTGGCAAGAATCAAGCGAATATGCTACCTTAAGGCCATAAAACCGATGGTTTGGGGGGCCTGTTTCTCTTGAAAAACAGGGGTATGGCCGTTAACATAGCGACCCCAATAGGACAACTTCATTAAAGGTGTGACAATGCCATCGACTGAAAAAGTAAAAATTAACGTTCATGAAAAAGATTTCGAAGTTGAACTCTATGAAAAGCAAGGCAAGTTTTACGCGAAAACCCATGTGAACAACTTTGGTGAAATTGTGGTGGCTGATCTGGGCGGAGGAAAAGACAAGGCTTTGAAGAGCATTCAAGCCCGCATCGGCAACATTGTGATGGCTTTACAGTCTGATGAAGACCGCGAAAACCGCCGCAAACAACGCGCTGAGGAATTGGCCAACAAGCAGAACCAAAACAACTGATTTTTGTGTTCCGACCGCAAGGTTGGGCACTGAGGGGATCCCCCCCTCTTTGAAGCCTCGAATCCCCATTCGAGGCTTTTTTATTTTCAGGACTTTTTATCTAAAGGAAGCGGATATTTGCAGGCCCACAAAAGGTCCGCTCAAATCAAAGGCATAAGCGCTGTTGGCGGAGCTTGAAGTCGAGCTCGAGGATGATCCGGAAGAGCCCGAAGAGGCAAAGTTGTAAGTTTGGCCATTAGAAGTCCAGCTGGTTCCCATATTCGCTAATTGATATCCCCCAAAAAGAGAAGCCGCAAATATTGAGTCGAAATGCCAATCCACGCCCAATTGAGCCTGTATGCCAATACCGGAAGTGGAAGCGGAATAGCTGGTGGAGCTGCTCGAAGAGCTGCTTGAGGAAGAACTGCTCGATCCGGGTTCGGTCCAAGTAATCATATGGTACGACACGCCCGCCCCCACAAAGGGCTGCAGATCGCCGGTGTTGATAAAGTATCTGCCGTCTACGCCAAAAGAAATATCCGAAAAGTTATAAGTGACGCCGGTGTTATAGATGGTCGCGCCTTGCGACGAAATGGCAGTTAATTGTTCTTGGTAAGTTCCGACGGAATTGTAAGCGATGGGTAAACCAATCTCGATATTGGAAGAAATCCGATAAGTGGGCTCCAACGCAAGACTCAAACTTCCGGTAGGTACAACAGCTGTAAAAGTGGTATTGGGGTAGGACTGCTGAATCGTTTGGGCGGCAGAAAAATCAGTTTGCTCCATTGTCTGTAATAGCGGAATGGTGAAGAGTTGAATGGCCGGTTCTAAACGAATTCCGAAGGTGTTGGGTGTCGCGTATTGGTTGGAAACAACATAAGTGTTGCTCGAACCGCTAATTCTGGCGGCATAAATTTGTGAATCTACCCACTGCCCGTCATCAATAGAGAGTCTCGCTTTTAATTTGTTCGAGTAAGCCGCGATGGAATCGTTGGGGTGTTTGAGGTTGCAAATGCCCAGAGCGACCGCCGCGTCTTTATAGTCACCCAGCATCATTTGAGAAAAACCTAAGTAATAGTAAGGTTTATAGTTGTTTGGGTCTTGTTGTGCGGCTCTTTGAAAAGACTGTGCCGCAGAGGCATATTGTTTTTGTTGGAAGTAGCTGACGCCCTGGTCGAAATAAGGATTGCTGGCCGCGGGCGCAGCGGTCGGGGCTGGAGTGGCGCCGACTTTGGCCTGAACCTTGGCAATGAATTGGGCTAAACCGTCCGAAGGGGATAAGGCTTGAACTCTTTGATAGTCAGCCAGAGCGGCAGAATATTCACCCTGAGCGTAATGACAATTACCACGGCCCTGTAAAGCGGCGGTGTTGTTGGGGTCCAGTTGAATGGCAGCGCTGAAGTAGCGAATAGCCTGGGCGTAGTTCTGAGCGGTATAAAGCTTAACGCCCGCGTGATAGTAATCCGCCGAAGTCGCCGCTTTCGCTTCGGATCCGGCCAATAAAAAACCGACACACAAACAAAAGTACATAAAAATCTTTTTCATATTTTTCCTAAATAAATTATCTAATATATTTTAAACGCTCTAAAAATTTCCAGATTACTCAATCCAGAAACTAATAACTTCCAAATTCTTGTTAGCCTGGCGTAAACGGTTCGACAAAACTTTAATGATGATATCCATCAACTTCAAAGCCGTATGCGGGTTGTCTTTGCGGAGGGTTTGATAGCCTTCCAGCGGAATCATGAGAACAGTGGAGTCGGTGGTAGCGCGGACCGCGGCAGAACGGGGTTGGCCGTCCAAAAGTGCCATTTCGCCGAAAAACTCACCGGGGTTTAAAACCGCGATGGTGTTTTCCTGGTTTTTGACTTTCTTTTGAATCTTTACCGCGCCGCTTTTAATGACGTACATGCTATCGCCCTTGGAATCCTCGTCGAAAATCAGCTCGTCTTTTTGATAGGTCTTTTCCTGCCCCACTGAACCCAAAGCCTCTAAGTCAGTTCCGTCAAAGGTTTTGAAAGGCGCGTATTTGGCTAGGTAGCTAACTTCAGGCATGAAAAGGCTCCTTGGGAATGGTTTAGGGGTAAATTCTAGGAAGGTCTACAGAAGAAGCAAACACAAAAATTGTATTTATTTGGCCGGAAATCGGCTTAATTGCGGGGGAAAGAACAACCGTCTTAAAAGCTTAGAAATCGAAGCCGTGTTTGATGTTGTTTTTTGATTTGTCGGTTTTGGCGGCTGGAGCTTCGGTTGTGGGAGCGGCCAGCGGGACAACGGGCGCAGGCGCGACTGGCTCGGGGATTACTGCGGGAGGAGCTTCAGCTTCTTCAACAACGGGCATTTCAACCGCTGGGGCTGGAGCGTAAATCGGCGCGGGTTCTTCCATCACGGGAGCAGCCACTGGGGCACTAAGAACTTCAACCGCTTCTAAAATGTCAGTTTCGGCTTCCAGACTATTCGTGTCCATTTCACCAATGGCATTCAAGATTTCATTGTCGTCCAGCATAAAACCATCTAGGGCTGAAACGGGCAGGGGCTGATCCATACTGAAAGTGGGGATGGATTCTTCGTATGTAGGCACTTTGGGAACGGGTGCGGCAACTTTCGGCATCGTGGGCGCAATAGGCGCGGCCGCGACTGGTACGGGCGGTGCTTCAACCACCGGCGTTTCCTCAACGGTCGGTTCTGCTACTGCGGCGACTGGCATTTCTATTTTAGGCATAGGCGGAGGGTCGACTTTAGGCGCTGCAACAGGAACCGGCATAGACGGTATGGCCGGTGGTTTGACTGTCGGCATGGGGGGAGCTGAAACCACAGGAGCTTTGGGAGCGGGCGGCGGTACTGGTGCTTCCACCACGGGGGCTTTAATCGTTGGAGGCATAGCCGGCATTTCAAATTTGGGCATGGGCGGCATTGCCGCTGCTGGCGCAGGCGCGGCCGGCATTTCTACTTTCGGCGTGGGAGGCGCGGTGACGGGCGCAGGGGCCGCTGGTTTGGGTGCGGCTGGCGCGGCGGCAACGGGTGTCTCAGCTGGCGCTGCGGCGGCTTTAGCGGCTCTGGCCTTAGCCAAAACTTGTCTTAAATATTCTTTAGGGTCGGTGACCTTTACGCCTGCCGCTTCTAAACGGTGAGGAGTAGACGCTTGAGCGGATTCGGCGGCCGCGGCCGCTTCAGCCAGGCTGGCGTCTTGTTTTTTAATGTTGAGGAGCGCGTTTACTTCATCAATGGTGATGTTTTTCAGACGGGCAAAGCGGGAAGTGGCCTCGTCCACCATGGCGCCAGTTTCATGAATACGGATAAACTTTTCGTACTCGGCGATGGCCTTTTCGTTAATGCCCTTATTTTCATAAACCTGGCCCAAAATAAAATGAGCGTTGGCGTAGCTGGGTTCCAGTTTGATGGCGGTGCGGTATTCGTTAATAGCTTGTTTATACAGTTTAAGTTTGTCGTAAATGAGCCCCATGGTGTTGTGTACCTTGGCACTCTGGGGGTTCAGGGTAATGACCATGGTGAAAGTTTCCAACGCGTTTCTTAAGTCTCCGCCTTTTTCATAAGCGAAACCTAAGGCCATATAGGCGGCGGTGAAACGGGGATCAATCTTGATGGCTTCCTGAAAGGCTGTGATGGCTTTTTCTAAAAGATCCTGTTTGGCGTAAAGATTTCCCAGGTCGAAAGCGTTCTTGGCTTTGTTTTTTCCGGTCTTAGCCGCTTCTTCCAAACGCTTTAGCGCGACTTCCATATTACCGACCGCGTCTTTGTCGATCCCCAAACGGTGGTAAGACTCGGCGTAAGAAGGATCAAGCTCAATGGCGATTTGGAAAACCTGCATAGCTTCCACATATTTGCCCTCGGCAAAGTAAACGTTGCCCAGGTTGTTGTGAAAGGTAGCGTTCTTAGGGTGGATGGAGATGGCGTCTTCGAAGGTTTTAACCGCTTCGGCGTAGCGCTCACAGCGGGCCAGGGTTAAACCCAAATTGTTCCAAGCTTCGGGAGAGTTTTTGTCGATCGTGATGACTTTTTTAAAGCTTTGAATGGCTTCTGGATATTGGCCGAGGTCGGAGTGAAGGAAACCGATAGCCCAATGGGCTTCTTTATAATCAGGATCCACATCGAGGGCTTTTTGAAGCTCTTTAAAAGCTTTGGCGCTATCACCCGTTTGGGCAAGTTTTTGAGCGGACTCTAAGAGTTCCTTTTTTTTGTCGTCTTTACTGCCGAAGAGCGCCATGGGGTTCCATTAATTGGTTTGTTGCAGAAACGGCGCTTATTGTATCGCCGTTTCTTTTATGAGGTCAATTGGTACAAAGAATAGGTGCTAACGGCCTGGTAACCCTGGAAAACCGCTTCCGGGACCGCCGGGAAAGCCTCCTGGCATGCCTCCGCCCATTGGGGGGGAACCGCCCTGGCCCATGCCGCCCATGAGGTTGGCAGCCTTTTGCATCATCCCGCCCTTTTTCATAACCTTTTTCATCATGTCGTACTGCTTTAACAGGGTATTCACTTCATCGGGCCGGGTGCCGCTTCCTTGCGAGATACGGCGGCGGCGCGAGCCGTCCAAAAGCTGGGGAAACTTGCGTTCCTTTTTAGTCATCGAAAGGAGGATGGCTTCCATGCGCTTAATCTTCTTGGCGTCGGGGGCCTGAGCCATCATTTGTTTCTTTTGGGCGTGATCGCCGGGCATCATGGCGATGATTTCGTCCATCGAACCCATCTTGGTGAGTTGTTGAATCTGTTCGAGCATGTTGTCCAGGTTAAAGTCCGAAGCTTTGGTGAGCTTTTGCGCCATGGTGCTTTGGCGCGCGACTTCCTCGGCTTTTTCAATGAGAGTCAGCATGTCGCCCATACCCAAAATGCGGGAGGCCATACGGTCGGGATAGAAAGCTTCTAAACCTTCCATCTTTTCGCTGACGCCGACAAACTGAATGGGAACGCCGGTGACAGAAGTGATGGAAAAAATCGCGCCGCCTCTGGAATCGCCGTCCGCTTTGGTCAGCACTAAGCCAGTGAGGGGCAGTTTGGCGTGAAAGGTTTTCGCTACATCCACGGCGTTTTGGCCGGTCATGGCATCCACCACTAACATGATATTGGTGGGTTTGAGCTTCTTTTGAATTTCAGAAATCTCATTCATCATCGCTTCGTCAATCTGCAAACGGCCAGCTGTGTCTAAAATCAAAACATTGCAATCGTTTTGAAGGGCGGTTTTTACGGCTCTCACGCAGACGTCTAAAGCTTTTTCACCGTTCTCAGGTTTGAAGATGGGAACCTGGATTTCCTGGGCTAAGGTGGCTAATTGTTCAATGGCGGCGGGGCGCACTAAGTCCGCGGCGACCAAGCCAGGCTTACGGCCGTCTTTTTTGAACCACAGGGCCAGCTTGGCGGCGGTGGTGGTTTTACCCGTTCCCTGTAAACCGGCTAATAAAATTAAAGTCGGCGGGGCGGGGGCGAATTTGAACTTGTTCGCAGTCTTGTCTTTAGGGGTTAAAAGTTGGATCAGTTCTTCGTGAACAATCTTAATCATTACCTGGCCGGGGGTCAGGCTTAACGCCACATCCCGTCCTAAAGCTTTCGCTTTAATTTTATCCAGAAACATTTTGACGGTTTCAAGGTTCACGTCGGCTTCTAAAAGGGCCAGACGGACCTCTTTGAGAGCTTCTTCAATATTTTCTTCAGTGATTTTGCCCTGGCCGCGCAGGTTCTTAAAAACTTTTTGAATTCGGTCGGTTAAATGATCAAACATGATTCGTGTAATTCCTTAATGAAGTGAGGGATGATTTTAAGAGGAACGGTGTGAAAAGGAAAGGCGGTTAGCGCTCTCTTCTTAAAACAAAAAGGGCCAAAAGCCCGTTTAAAACCATCAAGAGTGACGCCAAAAAGAAGGGCGATCCGGGCAATTGCCAGCTATGGGTAGGATCGATAAAAAAAGCATAGGTGACAGTGAAGAGCATCGGACCGACCAGTTCGGCGATGGCTCTCAGGCTTCCATTGGCGCCCTGCAACTGGCCTTGTTCTTTATGGCTGACATGTTTAGTCATCATGCTTTGGGTAGCGGCATTCGAGAAACCCCAGAGAGCCATGAGTGGAATAGAGCACAGAAAAAGAGTGCCTGTGGGCGCTAAACCAAAGCCAGCAAAGCCCAGCATGCCGAAGAAAATACCGATTAATAAAGCCTTGTGTTCGCCGAAGCGTTTCACAAAAGGCCGCACCAAACCGCCTTGAACAATGCCGGTGCAAATTCCCACAATGGCCAGACAATATCCCACCATTTGAGAGTCCCAGTTGTAACGGTAAAGCACACACAGCACAAAAACACTGGAGAAAACAACGTGAGCCAGCATGTTCGTGAAATAAATACCGGCCAAACCGAATAAATCCCGGTGGGATTTTAATAACACTAATGAGCCGACGGGATTGGCGTTTTTCCAGCTGAAGTTAACCCGGCGGGATTTGGGCAGGGATTCGGGCAGTACTAAGAGACCGTAAAAGAAATTGGCTAAACTCAGGCCCGCGGCGACCCAGAAGGGAAGCCGAGGATCCACTCCCCCCAAAATACCGCCGAGGGTGGGTCCCAATACAAAGCCCACGCTAAAGGCGGCGCCGATCATGCCGAAACCCGCCGCGCGTTTTTGCGGTGTGGTGGAATCCGCGATATAGGCAAAGGCGGTGGAGATGCTGGAGGTCGTGATACCAGAAACGATTCGTCCGCCGAATAACCAACCGATGGTGGGCGCGATTGCCATGACGATGTAGTCAATGCCGGTGCCGAGGTTTGACAGCAGGATGATGGGACGGCGGCCAAAGCGGTCAGACAGGGAACCGATAATGGGCGAGGCGAAAAACTGCATCAGCGCCCAAACCGTACCAAAAAGGCCAACCATGTAAGCGGCTTGCCCGCTGTTGCCAGCCATGAAGTTGAGAATCAGTTTGGGCAGAATGGGGATAATCAGTCCCAATGCCAGAATGTCCAAAAGGACAGTGATGAAGATAAAGAGAAGAGCGTGTTTGCTTTTGCCTGGTTTTGTTTTAGCCATGTTGGAGTCCTTAACTATATAGAAGACGGGCAACTATAACAAAAAAGGTCTTCTGAAAGAATCGGACTCTTCGGTTGGTGTGAATCGATTGGTTATTTGGCCAGTTTCTTCTGTTCGGCCACCCAATCGAGCAGGATCTTACGGTTCTTGTCAGACAGCGGCAGGCCCAATCCCAGCTTGGCCTGGCTATCGGGCGGCATGAAGCTCTTAGTGAGTACTTTTTCTAAATGCTTTAACTGCTTGGCGACCGGCTGGTCATCGGGGAAAGGAAATTGACTGCCCATGGTTAAAGCGTCTAATCCATCACCGACTTCTTTTTTGATTTTCTTGGCAATGACCGGGTCTTTGCTCGCATAAGGTTTATCCGCGCCCGGCACATGGCAGGCGAAGCAGCTATCTTTCAAAATGGGAAGCACCGTTTTGGTGAAGTCCACGGGGCCTTTGGTTGTATCCGCCAGGGCGATAGTAGAAACCGCTGAAAATAGGATGATGGAAGAGGCTTTCAGGTAGAAACGCATGACGGCTCCTTGGTTTTGATTTCGGATGAACGAAATTATCCCACAAACACTTTGAAAATAAAGAGCCGTATGAAATATCCATACGGCTCCCGAATCCATTACTTAATCAAAAACCGGGTTCCCGCCATATAAGTGGGGTCAATCTGCTGAACCCCGTTAAGGCTGGTATAAACGGGTATTTGCACTTTGGCATAAAGAGTGGAATCCCCGCTGACGTTCCAGGAAAAGCCAGGTGAGAGATCAATCACGGTGCCTCCGGTGTTGGGCGCCGTAATGATGGCGCTTTTGTCGTCGTTTTCTTCGGTATCCGCGTTGGCGTAACGGCCCTCAATCGCCAATGAGAAAGCCAGAGGTTCGGCGACGGTTAATTGCCCGGATATTCCTCCCGTGTAAGACGTTCCGAAGGTATAACCGAAAACCGGGCTGGTGCTGTCCGTGGTCGCTGGCGTGGTGTGAACAATCACGTTTGCGTTGGCACTCAAGGTAAAGCCGTCCCAGACATGGTTGTACAGCAAGCCGCCGTAAAGTCCAAAGGCGCCAGTACCCAGTTGGGCATGGGTATCCAAATTGTTTCCCGTAAACTGCGAAACAAAGTTGGTTCCTCCGGTGGGCAAATAACTGCCCGCCGAAACCGCCAGAGCCTGGTGCTGCTGATTTTGGAAATTGGTTTCCTGCCAGAAGAAATAACGGAATCCGACCAGCATATCGCCAATGCCAAAGGGCGTGCCAGCGTCCGGCCCGGCGGGAGCCGTGACCGACCAATATTTTTCCACTACCGGCAGCATGACCGTTAAGGACAAATTAAAGGTCGGGCTGTAAGTGAGAGTGGTGTTGAGGTTGACCTGGCGGACCGATTCGGTGCTGATCAAATCGTCGCTCTGGGCGCTGGCGGTGAGATAGATGTTTTGAATATCCAGGCGCCAACTATCAGCCAAAGGATGTGCGGTTTCGGAAGCTTGCAAAGGGTCGCCGCACCCGCAGACGGAGCAGGCTTGCGACAAACCAGGAAGAAGGGCCATCAGGCCCCAAAGCAATAATCGTTTAAACATTTAAATTTCCTCAAAATTGGATTTGTCAGTACCCCGCAAGAGGCATGACATAACAGTTCGCTATTTAAACGAAATGTTCCAATTCGGGAGGAGGAGTGAAAATCTCTGAAGTGGGTGAGGGGCAGAACTTAAAGGCGAATACGACGAGACGGGTAAGATCACTTCTATATAGGCTTGGTTGGGCGGCTGGCATGAACTTGTCGGCGCTTTGGAAAAAAAACAACTGCCGGGCACTGTCGGGCGTACAGCCTGATGGATATAGCCCCGCTAGGTGGCCGCAAACTGCCTGGGAATCCGCGCAGCAGCAAACATCGCCGCACATATCTTCCATGCCGCAGGTTTGACAGATGTGATGAGTCTGGGTTTTTAAAGCCGCTATGCTCAAAAAAGGTTCGGTAACCCAGAGGCTGATGAGGAGTAAGAAGAATATTCGTTTGGCAGGCATGGGCATAAGTTAGCCCCGCTTTTACTGATTTGCAACTGATGGTTTGAAGAGATTGCTGTGGTTTTTATATGAATGTGGGTGTCGTGCCCTTGAATCTAACTTTTATTGACAAAACAAAGGAAAGTCTCCGTTAAAAGTGAGGGTCGGCCGTTTGACTTAAGGCTTTTGTAGGTATACTCCAGCCTCGCTTCCGACGCCCGAGAAGTTCCCCCGCTTTTATCAATAAGCCGCAAAAAGGATTTGTGATGAATTGTTTGACCCATTTAAAAATGAAAACCGGATATTTGAAAACGCTCTTGCTCATAGTTTTTACTCTTTTAATGACGGGGAAAGTTCAGGCCCAAATCTGGTCAACTACCCCTGGATCGGGTGTGTGGAATACGGCGACGAACTGGAACACGCTCAGTGTCCCTTCTTCTCAGGGCGCCACGGCGATCTTTGGAGCTTCCAGCGGACTGCTGCTGACGACCAGCGCTAATGTCACGGTGGGGACGCTTCTGTTTAATGTCGGAGCTCCCGGATACAGCTTTACGACGGGCACCAACTCGATGAGCTTTTTCGGATCAGGAATCGTTAATAATTCAGCGTCAGTGGAAAATTTCGTAGTGAGCGCCAGCGGCGGTACGTTGAATTTGTATAACACTTCGAGCCTGGCTAATTCTGCGGTGACCATTGGCAATGGTGGAAATCTAAGCCTCAATGACACCTCGACGCTTGGCAGCGCGGCTATTACTAACAGTGGCGGCATTAACTTTGGGTCCAGCACGGCTGACAGCACTTCCGCAGGTCACGCTTATATTGATAATTTAAACGCAGGCAATATTCGTTTCGCTGGCAGTTCCACTGCGGCCAGCGCTACCATTATCAATAACTATATTCTGAATTTTTCAGGCACCTCGACCGCAGGCAGTGCCACGATTTTTAACGCGGCGGCTCAAACAATCGCTTTTAATAATGGATCGACAGCCGGAAGCGCCACGATTGTTAATAATGGGTTGCTAAATTTTTTCAGCGACAGCAGTACGGTTTACTCTAGCGCGGGCAGCGCCAACATTACGAACGCCAACGGCGCGGCGATGAGCTTTACGGGATTTTCCACCGCGGGCAGCGCTAACATTAACAACGCGATTGGTGCGTCGGTGAGCTTTACGGCTAATTCCACCGCGGGCAGCGCGACCATCTTTAACAATAACATTTTGGCTTTCACGACTAATGCCTCGGCGGGCAGTGCCACGATTTTTAATGATGTGAATACGAATTTTTATAACTCGTCCACCATGGGCAACGCTACGCTTAACAATAATGGAACGGGAATTCTTGTTTTTAACAACAGCTCAAGCGCGGGTGGAACCATTATTAATAACGGGTCGGTCACTTTTAACAGTGATAGCAGCTCGGTCTTTTCGACAGCGGGCGCCGCATCAATTACGAACAATGGGGCGATTAACTTTAACGGTTTCTCTTCGGCGGGGAGCGCCACCATTACGAATAACCGTTTCGGAACCATTTTCTTTAATGGCACCTCTACTGCGGGCAACGCGGTCATTAACGCGTCGTCGCTCGTTAATTTTGGAAGCGGCACAACAGCTGGAAATGCTTCGATTACTACTACAGGCGCGGGAATTGGTTTTCAAAGCGCTTCGGCCGGTAGCGCTACTTTAACAGCGCTTACGGCTAATCTTAGTTCTGTCGGCGTGATTAGTTTTGGGTTGAATTCTACAGGCGGCACATCGCGGATTATTTTGGGTACGAATGCCGCTATGGATGCTTCGGGAGAAACTGCGTCGACACCCCTAACGGTTGGATCAGTAGAGGGTTCGGGGAACGTGACGATGGGCGGAACCAATCTTTTTGTTGGATCTAATAACCTGAACACGACGCTTTCGGGATCGGTTCTCAGCACGACAGGCGCTTTAACGAAGATTGGGACGGGAACCTGGACTTTGACGGGCGCCAATACTTACGCTGGCGGCACCTCCATTACGGCGGGTGTGTTGAACATCAATAGCGACGGCGCGAACAGCATCTACAACCTGGGTTCAGCCGGCACAACGCTTACCTTTAATGGCGGTACTTTGCAGGCGGGCGGTTCATTTAGCTCGGCCCGTTTGATTGGCATTAATTCGGGTATTACAGGGTTGATGGACACGAATGGCTATGCGGTGACTTTGTCCGGTGCAATTAAGGGTACAGGCGCTCTGGCGGTTAATTCCAGCGCGGTGGGCGGCACTTTAACGCTGACTGGCACCAACACCTATACGGGCGGCACTACGGTCAATGGTGGTTCGTTGTTGGTTGGAAGCGCGGGTGCTTTGGGAACGAGCCTGGTCACGGTCAATGGAGGAACTTTAGGCACCAATGGAGTTCTTCATACTATTACCTCGGCGGGCAATTACACGCAAGGTTCCAAGGGAACTTTACAATTGGGTTTGGGCGCGAATACTGCTGGCCAATGGGACGCTTTGAGTGTGACGGGCACCGCGACGTTAGGTGGAACGCTGCAGCTCATTCCTTACAGCGGATTCAAGTCGACCAGTGGTCAGACTTTCCAGATCATTTCATCGACTGGAGCTTTAACTGGACAATTTGCCAGCTTGTCGGACTTGTTGTCCGAGCCGGTTTCTTTGTCTTATGTCGGCAATACGGTGACGGTCAATGTGTTGAGCTTCGCGCAACTGGGCGTTACTGGAAATGAAAAGGCAATTGCCGCGGCTTTAGATAATGTCGCTGCGGGTTCCACGAATACGACTTTGGTCAACAGTCTCGCTTCTTTATCTGGTTCGGCGCTCAATACGGCATATGATCAAATGTCGCCTTCCAATATTACGCCGATGTTCAAGATGGGCTTTGCCACCGCGCAAGTTCAATCCGGCATGGTGGGAGACCGTTTGTCGCAGATGTTCGGTACCTCGAAGTTTAATTCTAATAGCAGTGCCTGGAGCGGCAACGGTCCGATGTTCGCTGGAAATATGCCCGCAGAAGAGGAAGCTGAAATCGCTCAGACTGTTTCCCAACCTGAACGTTGGGGCGCTTTCGCTAATGGCATGACGAACTTTGGAACTGTCAGCTCGGATGGCAACGGCGCGGGATATCAATTCTCGACCGGAGGTACCACTGCTGGTGTGGATTACCGTTTCGCGAAAGATCTCGTGATCGGTTTAATGCTGGGTTTTGACCAAACCGGAACGAGCCAATCCTCGGGCACAGTTAATGCGCGCGGCGGACAAGCGGGTCTCTATGCGGGTTGGAAGGCGGATGATTGGCACGCCACGGCTTTCGTTGATGGCGGGTTAGACACTTATACGACTCAGCGTACGGGTTTTGGCGGGACGTCTAGCGGCAGCACCTCGGGCACCGAATACACGGGTCAATTGAGTTTTGGTTTTGACATGAAGATGGAAGACTTTAAAGTCAGCCCTTTTGTGTCGGGTCAATACACCCAGGTCAATGTGAACGGCTTTACGGAAACGGGCTCGCTAGCGCCTTTAACTTTCGGCAACCAGGGTGAAAACTACATCAACAGCGATTTGGGCGCGGGCCTCAGCCGTACCTGGAATGTCTTTGGTGTGAAGCTTTCCCCCAGTGTGAGCGCGGCCTGGGAGCACGTCTACCAGGGTAATAACGACAGCCTAACCGCCAATTTTGGATCGGGCAGCAGCTTTACGGTGGCGGGTTCCGCCGTAGGCGCGGATGCCGCGGTTTTGGGCGCGGGTCTGAACGCCGAGTTTGACAAAGGCCTGAATATTTATGCAAACTATCAGGGTAAAGTTGGTATGACGAATTACACTGACCAAAGCTTATCGGGCGGAGTTAATTTCGGCTTTTAATCTATTTGAAAAGGACTGTTATGCGTTTTATCACCTTGCTGTGCTTCTTGTTAGCGACTTCGACTGTGATGGCGAAAGATTACGTTATGGCCACAGTTGATTTGCAGAAATTGTTTAAGGCTTATCCAGGTACGGCCAAGGCGCAGAAAAAATTTGACGCTTTGGCGAAAGATAAGAAGGCCGAGTTGAGCTCTTCTGAGAAGATTTTGACCAAGCTTCAAAATGAACTGAAAAACGCGGACGATTTGACTGAAAAACAGAAAACAGCCAAGCAGAAACAGTTTCAGGATGAGGCTCAAACCTATCAGGACTTGAAAACCCATCTTCAAAACGAGTTGTCCACTAAACAGCAGGAAATGACTCAAAGTGTTTTGGATGAAATTAAAGTGATTGTAAACAAGGTCGCGGCGAAAGACGGCGTGGATATGGTGGTTCAATCCAGCGATGTGGTTTATATGAAAACGGATATGGATTTGACCGACGAGGTTTTAAAAAGCTTTTAACCAAAATTGAAGTTTTGAAATTGTAAAATCAAACGGGTGGCCTCTTAGGAGGGCATCCGTTTTTTGTTTGAATAGGCCAATTAACAGCTGAAAACGCAAATAGATCACACAAACCCTGTGTTTTCATGTATCTTAATCACGTTGTCAGCCAAGAAATTTGTGCAAGATACGACCTCTCAGTAGGTCGCTACTTCACCTAGGAAGTGTCTAGGTTTAGTACACGGCGAGCCCCGGTTGAAAGTCGGGGAACACTCTCAGACCGTGCTTCCCACCCTTATTTCCCTTAATTTATCCGTTGCCAGTTAAAAGCAGTTTTGCCAAGAAGGCGCAACGGGACGAAAACTATCCGATTTTTCTATCGGATCAATTGGTTTTCGCGGTTGTGACAAATCTTCGCGGTCAAAATTATTTTTAAAAGGTGAATCATGGAAAGTTTTGATGAATTAAGTCTGCCTGAATTTTTAGACAAAAATTTAAAGCAAATGAATTTTACAACGCCCACGCCCGTCCAGGCGCAGGCGATCCCGCCGGCTCTTGAAGGCAAAGACGTTATTGCCTCGGCTCAAACGGGAACGGGTAAGACGGGTGCCTTTGGCATTCCGCTCATTACCTTCTTGGAAAAAAACAAAGATAAAACCGCCATTATCATGACCCCTACCCGCGAACTCGCGGTGCAGGTGTTGGAAGTACTGCGTAAGCTGTCGGGTAACCATCCTTTGGGCGGCTCAGTTCTGCTCATTGGCGGCGCCAATATGCAGGCCCAGTTTATGGCCCTCAAGCGCAAACCGCGCCTGATTATCGGTACCCCTGGCCGTATCATTGACCATTTAAGCCGAGGCTCGCTGACTTTATCGTCCGCCGGCTTTCTGGTGCTCGATGAGGCCGATCGTATGCTGGATATGGGTTTCGCTCCCCAATTGGAAGAAATCCGCAAACGTCTCAACCCCAGCCGCCAGACCCTGTTGTTCTCGGCGACCTTTCCCTCAGACATTCAACGGATGGCTAACAGCTATCTGAAGAATCCGGTTCGTATCACCATTGGCGCTACCACCAAGCCGGTTGAAAAGATCGTGCAGGAAGTGGTTCATACCACCGAATCGCGTAAATTCGACCAACTGATGCTGGAACTGCAGGAACGTCAGGGCTCGATCCTGATTTTCGCCCGCACCCAAATCCGTGTAGACCGCATCAATGACCGTTTGAAGGAAGCGGGCTTGAAGGTTACCCGTATTCACGGTGGACGTACTCAATCCCAGCGCCGTCAGGCTATCGATCAGTTCCGTGAGGGAAGATTCCTCATCCTGGTCGCCACCGACATCGCCGCCCGTGGATTGGACATTCATCACATCGCGCATGTCATTAACTATGACTTGCCGAAAAATCCGGAAGATTACATCCATCGCATCGGCCGTACAGCCCGTGCTGGCGCCGAAGGTAACTCTATCTGTCTCCTGACTCCTGAAGACCGCGGTCTCTGGGAACGCATTGTGAGACTCATGGGAGCGGCGAAAGATAACATCAAAGTTAAGAAATCCGCTCATCCCGGCTTTATGGCTCCTCGCGGAGCGCCGCCAGCCCGGGTGAACAGCTTTAAACCTGAAGGCCGTCCGGAACGTTCCGGCGATCGTGAGCACCGTGCTCCGCGCGAACACGCATCGCGTGAACACGCGCCTCGTGAAAGCCGTGGTCCTCGCGCTCCGCGCGAAGAACGCGAACACCGCGCGCCTCGTGAACACGCGCCAAGGGAACATGCTCCAAGACGGGAATATTCGTCTCCGGAGTTTGCGACCGCGGAACGTGAAGAACGTCCTCGTGAAGGGGGCCGTAGCTTCCACGATAAAAACGAGCCCAAACAGCGCCATCCCGGCGGACGTCACCAACGTCGATCGGAGGAGCATCAGCAACGTTTGGGACAGAATCAAAGCGCTCCATCGCCGGCTCCGCGGTTAGACAGCCAGGATAACGAAGACGTTCAACCCGCTTTTGGCCATGGTGAAAAGCATGACCATACACCGGCGGCTAATCCCATGGATACACCCTGGGGCCAAACCGGCGGATCAAAGCCGGATAACCGTCCGTTTAAAGCCCGTGTGGGCAGCGGCGGCGACCGAGGCTTCCGTAGAGACACTTCAAGCCCTCGCCCGGAAGGCGGGGAAATTGACGGCAACCGCGAAAGTTCAAACCGCAGCCGTCCTACTTTCGAACGCAAGTCGTTCGGGGACCGCAAGTCGTTTGGCGAGCGCAAACAATTCGGCGACCGTAAATCCTTTGGGGACCGCAAGCCTTTTGGCGCGCGTAAATCCTTTGGCAGCGGCGACACGTCTTTCGGAGAGCGCAAGCCCTTCGGCGGAGAACGCAAGTCGTTCGGCGACCGTAAACCCTTTGGTGATCGTAAGCCCTTCGGCGACAGAAAGCCGTTTGGCGAGCGCAAATCCTTTGGCGACCGTCCCGCTTTTGGTGACCGTAAATCCTTTGGTGATCGCAAGCCTTTCGGCGACCGTAAGTCTTTTGGTGATCGTAAACCTTTCGGCGACAGAAAGCCGTTTGGCGAACGCAAATCCTTTGGCAACCGTCCCTTTGGTGAACGCAAGTCCTTCGGTGATCGTAAACCTTTTGGAGACCGCAAGCCTTTCGGAGGCGGCGATCGTAAGCCTTTTGGGGGAGGCGGCAACCGTTCGTTCGGCGACCGTAAACCCTTTGGAGGCGGAGAACGCAAGTCCTTCGGCGGCGGAAAACCTTTTGGTGACCGTCCCCGTGGGGATAGAAAGCCCTTTGGCGCGCGTAAGCCTTTTGGCGGTAACGGAAACTTTGGCGACAGACGGCCCAGCCGTCCGAAGCCTTCGGAACCGAAAGAAGATTAATCGCTGGTAGTAAAAATAAAAAAGGATCCTGGCCTCACGGCTCGGGTCCTTTTTTTATGTCGAAATTACTGTTTTAAGAAGGATCTTTGCTGGGGCCTGCTGCTTTGTCGATGGCTAGAGCTGAAGTGGTCAACAGTTGGTATATCTGGGCTTCCTGATCTTTTTTCAAAAAGCGGTTCTGATTTTGATGATAAAAGAACTCCAGACGGCCGCGAACGGAAATGACCGGCTTTTGTAAAGTTTTGGCCTGATCCGCGTTAATGATTTTGGCGGTCAGGGCTTTTTTGATTCTGCATTTTTGATTCTCCACATGCTGTTCGATCTCTTTTTCAATGTCGTGCTTGACGGGTGGAATAGAGATGGGAGTCGGCACCGCTTTGGTTTGCGCGTAAGAAGCGGCGGATAGAGCGATCGACACAGAAAAATAAATGGCTGCCAGATACGTTTTCATGAAGGAACCTTTTTAATTAGTTTTGACGGGTCTAAAAGTACTTCAAAAAAGGCGATTTGTGTAGGCCCCGCCTATTTTTTTTTGAGGGGAAGATTGCTTTTGGCGGCCTTAAAAGGCACCCGGTCCTGGCTGAGAACGGCTTTGTAAAAGCCCAATAGAGTCTCGTAATTTTTACCCGGTTCAATAACCCGTTTTTTTAAGCCCACATAACGTTCAAAGGAGAGCGTCCCGAAATCTACCTTGGAGGTGGCTAAGAACTCAGCCACGTCATTGGTGACGGTGACGTCTTTGGGTAAATCAATCGGCTTATAACCCTTCGGCAGCTTTACCACTACTCGGGTAATGGAATTAAAGTTTTGCGGTATCACCACAGGAGTCTGACGGTTGTCTCTCAGAGTTGCGAAAAAGTCTTCGACGTCCTCAAACACCACGGGATAAAAGGCTAAACCCTTTTTGCTGAACTGGGCGTAATGGGGAACCTCGAAGGTGTAATTGACGACCAGCGGCTGGGTCAAGTCCTCATAGTTGCCAAAGGTGTAGTCCACCAACACCGCGCCGGGGAAGCGTTTGGCTAAACCTCGGGTGACCAGATTTTTGCGTTTTTCGTTATCAGTGGCTCTGAAAAACTGCCGCAAGGCCAGGTCTGCCGCGCCAAAAGTTTGGATGTCCACGAAACAGGTCAGCTTGCCGTCTTTATCAATAGTCATGGTGGCGTCGCGTTCTTTTCGGTGATCCTTGGCGCTGAAAGAGGGAGTGGTTTTCCAGTTGAAGGGGGTGAAGACCGCTAAGGCGTCCCGGCCCAAAGCGGGCAGGGGCAGAGCGCCGGGATAAGCGAGAGGCTCGGTTGGGTCCATCCAAATCATGTCTTTCCCGCTGAGTACGCCCACCAATACACCGTCAAATTGAGAAAGCGCGGGCAAATCCACGATTAAATCCCCGCTGGTAGATTGGCGAAACAGATAAACTTGCGCGTCAATGCGGGCGGCTTTGAGGGCGGCGACCATAAAGACCGCCATGTCGTGAGAAGTGCCTTTGCCGCTGGTCATGATTTCTTTTAACGAACGGTCAGGGTTTAAGTAAATCGGCAGGCCTGTATCAACCCAGTCGATTTTTTGATGAACCAGGCTTTTAACTTTGGCCAGACGTTCGACCAAAGGCGATCCTGTATTGCCCGCCGCGTCCGCCACAAAGTCATTCATTAAAGTTGTGTCACTTTCGGCCAATTGCTTTACACGGCTGCGGTAATACATCACCGCGTCGCCCCAGCTTTTATGAAGGGTGAAAGCGGTCAGGGGTGCCAAGTCCTGCGGGGGCAGTTGATAGGTTTCAAAAGGAATGGGATCTAAATTGCCTTTGACGTTCAGGTGGGTGACCTTTTCAGCGTCTGTGGTGTCTTCTGTAATTTCTAAATTCTCCGGCAGGCGCTGGCGCACAGCGTAAAGCGGAATATTTTTAGGAATCTTGAGCGACAAGTTTTTTTTAACCGATGGCAAATAATCGTTCCACAAAAGCGCGAAGCTCGGTTCGGCGGGCACAGGCCTCAGATGATCGGCGTCAAAGTGGGTAGTTTTATCCACGTCGGTGCTGATATTTTTGGTTTCGATGGTGTATTTAATTTCCAACGCTTGTCCCGCGCCAATAGCAGGCAGATGGGCGGTTTGAATTTTAGATAAAGAAGGGGGCAGATTGGGGGCGGGAGTGGCCCAGGTTAGAAGAGCTTTTTCGTTCGAGGCTACAAACTGTCCTTTGTCGTTCAGGTTATAAATTTGTAAGGTTTGCACGTTAAAGTTTTGTGAATCTTGGTTGATGGTGGCAATGGGCGCTAAACCCCGGTCAGGCTTCACCCGGGTGGCCCAAATTTGATGCACCGTAATTTTGAGGCTCTTGTCCATACTCCAGACCGCGTCGGTGGAATCCAGCAGGTGAATAGCTTTAGGGGCATCAGGCTTTTGAAATTCCGCGGCGGCCTGGGCTAAAAGTTGATCCACTTCAGAAATAACCGGAGTCGGGGTGGGTTTGTCATCGGCCTGGACAGCGGAGGCGCTTAACCAAAGGAGGGCGCTCAACAAAAGAAAGAAACGGGAGTAGTTCATAGTTAGTTTTTGGTTCCGGCGTTTTTCATGAGGTGAATTGATTCTTTCATGTCCGGCGATTTGAAAATGGCAGTGGCGGCAATCAGTAAGTTGGCGCCCGCTTCGACAACCTGGGGGGCTGTTTTAGGCGAGATGCCTCCATCAACCGCGATGTACATCGACAAGTTTTGCTGAGATACCCATTTTGAGAATTTAGCGATTTTGGGAACCACATCAGGAATAAAAGATTGTCCTGAAAAGCCAGGCCAGACCGACATAAACAAAACATACTCTAAATCTTTGGCAAAGGGCTTGAGTGTTTCTTCTGAAGTACCCGGGTTAATCACCATGCCGGGTTTACAGCCGTTTTCTCTGATCAGCTTTATGGTGGCGGCGGCATCGGCGACCGCTTCTTCATGAAACAAAATATAAGCAGAGCCAGCCTTAGCGAAATCAGGAATGTATTTGTTGGGGTCGGTAATCATCAGGTGTGAATCAAAGGGAACGTTGATCTTGCCCTTGAGCCCGGCAATGACAGGCGCGCCAAAGGAGATATTGGGCACAAAGTGGCCGTCCATCACATCCATATGAAGCATGTCGGCGCCAGCGGCGACGGCTTTTTGGGAATCCTCGAGTAAGTGGGCGAAATCAGCCGAAAGAATAGAGGCGGAAACTTTAACCGGGGCCATGAGTGTCCTTTTGGTTCAAATACGGCACGAACCGTATCTTAGCAAAAGGGGCGTGAATATCCTAGAAACCGCCGGATCAAAAGGCGGCTTTCGTCAATGTATGACCACAAGCCTCGCCACATGCCGTTGGTAAAACTCGATGAAATAAATGACGTAGATCCCGCTGGCCACCTTATCGCCAAACTTATTGGTGCCATCCCACATATAAGTGGTTTTGGGCAGGGGCCAGTTAAGGTCCTGATCAAAGAGGGTCTTAATGTGTTCTCCCGCGGAGTTGTAAATTTTGAGGCTCGTCTGACCGGGAAATTGGGTGCCGATGGTAATGCAGGCCTTTTCACCGATACCGGTATTGATCACGTTCTTACAAACCGTAAAGATGTCCGCCGAAGGCGTGGCGGTATAGGTCCAGGTCGGCACTAGGGTGCTGGTGGGAGTGGCGCTGGGAGTGAGGTTAGCGGTATTGGTCGGGGTTTGGGTAAAGGTCAGGGTGAAAGTAGCGGTGTTGGTAGAAGTGGCCGTATTAGTCATGGTATTGGTGCGCGTGTTTTCGGGAGTTCGGGTAAAGGTGCTGGTGGCTGTACTTGTCGGCGTGGAGCTGGGTGTATCCGTAAAGGTTGCGGTAGTGGTGAATGAGTTGGTAGCGCTAAAAGTCAGTGTGGCTGTATTAGTGGCGGTGTTCACGACCGTATAGGTGAAGGTGCCGGTGGCGGTCAGGCTAAAGGTGGCCGTGGGGGTATTAGTGATAGTGGCCGTATTTTGCAAAGTATCGGTGGCCGTCGCGCTATTGGTATCGGTCGGTGTAGAAGTTTGAGTGGCAGTATCAGTTGTCGTAAAGGTGCTCGTATAAGTATTGGTGTTAGTCGTAGTGGGAGTGTTGGTGAAAGTATTGGTCACGGTGGGCGTATTCATAAAAGTGTTCGTGTAGGTTGCTGTAAAAGTCGAGGTTGGGCTGGCTGTCGCCGTAAATGTATTCGTGAAGGTACCGGTGTTAGTGCGGGTGGCGGTATTGGTGAAAGTGTTGGTAAAGGTGGGCGTGTTCATAAAGGTATTAGTATAAGTGGCCGTTGCGGTTGTGCTGGCTGTGTTGGTATTTGTTGGGCTGTTGGTGGCCGTATTGGTAAAGGTGGCTGTAAAGGTTTTGGTAAAAGTATTGGTGAAGGTAGCGGTGTTCATCAGGGTGTTTGTGTTGGTCGCCGTGAAGGTGGCGGTAGATGTGTTGGACGCAGTATTGGTGTAGGTGTTGGTGAAGGTTTTCGTAAAGGTATTGGTAAAAGTGGGTGTATTCATCAGCGTGTTGGTATTGGTGGCTGTAAAGGTGGCGGTTGCGGTGTTAGTGAAAGTGTTGGTGAAAGTTTTAGTATAAGTGTTGGTAAAGGTATTGGTGATAGTCGCGGTAAAGGTGGGTGTCACCGTATTGGTAAAAGTATTGGTCTTGGTGTTGGTGAAGGTAGGCGTGTTAGTAAAGGTATTGGTGAATGTTGGGGTGAATGTTTTAGTGGGTGTGTTGGTAAATGTGGGCGTAGGGGTCGAGGTTTTAGTGGGGGTAGGTGTGGTGGGGCAATTGGCTAAAAAGGTAAAGGCGTTCAGAATATAAGCTTCATTAGCGGCGTTTCCTTCGCTGTCGGATCCATTGGCTGTCGTGCCCCCGCCGCAGCCCGATCCGGTGTCTCTAAACATCTGCCAGTCAAAAGAGACGATCATTTTCCCAGCGTTATAAGGCGCGGACAAACTGCTGTTAGGAAAGGCGACGGCGACCGCTTCGGGAGAACCGCCGCTGGGTGTTGGGTCGGAAGGATCATCATCCTGCAATATCGCGATGCCTGAACCCACATTGTTGATGTAACCGGCGAATTCCGTCCAAACCTCGCCGCCTTGCGAACCAGGGGCGGTGGAAGTATTCATGTTCATCCAGTTGGTGGGGAAGCCATTGGCGGCCGCCGCTCCTGGGGCTAAATCCGCGCAGCAGCCCGCGCCGCCCTGACATTGCACGCCGCCGCTGGCAAATCCGCTGTTGCCAGTGACATCGTTGACGAAAGTAACTACGCCATTATCTCTTCCAGGGAAGCCGCAGTTTTCGCCCATGATATAAAGGCTTCCGCCGGAAGCCAGATAACTTTCGTAGAGCGCGATGTTGGAAGTTAAATCATCACTGGGGCAGCCGCCAGCGGTAGTACAAGTGCTTTGGTTGAAGCGCATGTCCCAAACTTCGGTGTAGCCAGCCAAACTGCCCGGTACGGTGGTTGTCGTGGTAACGGTCGCGCATAAGCCGTCAATTTTTCCTGTGCCCGAATCGTAAATGGAAGGGCAATTTTGCCAGGCCACGTTTCCCAGAACGTTTGTGATATTGACCACGGGGGAATCTTCGATGATGAGAATATTTTGGCAGCAGGGCGCACCCGCAAAAACTTTAGGCGCGGCGGCGAAAAGAGAGCAGAGTGAAAGGATAAAAAAACTTCTGAAGCGCTTTGACGTTTTTCTGAAAGCGTGAGTTTTGTCGGCGGGGCTAGAAACCGCGTCGATGGATCGCGCGGCAGGTGAAAGCATTTTGTGGGGTGTGGTGAGTTGAAGTGCGTTGGCTAAAACAACAAACAACTGGTTCAACATTTGAAAGGGTCACCTCTCGTGCGGGGCATAAAAACGTTTTAAGTTGTGATCAAAAAAAGTAAGCGTTTATATCTGTAAGCGCTTACATTTACGGGGCTGAAACCCCACTCTTTTCTGTTTATCTCTAGCTCTAAGTTACCCATTTAAGGCCGAAACTTCAAAGGCGATGGGACTACAAGGGAATCATTTAACCTGTATGAATAGATGGGTATATCTTGTCGAAATCGTAGCACTTTGTTGTTTTTTACAGATTCAAGTGAGATTTGAAACGGTAGGTTTACTTTAGTGATTCGTGGCTGATGATTGGGTAATGAGTTTGAATTAGAAAGCTTCTTTGTTCAAAACGAATTTAAACATAAAAAAAGCCTGACTCTTTCGAGCCAGGCCTTTTGTCCGTATTAAAGTTACTTCGTCACACAACCTTGGGCGTCCGAAACCACCGAACGTAAAGGGCGAATGACGCCGCGGCCAGTATTCATGTCGCGGGCAATTTCGTAACGGGGAACCGTGCTGTCGACGGTAGCGGACCAAGCGTCAATGCCGCCCGTGAGCGACTTCACGTTGGTGAAACCGTGACCGGCGAAGTAAGAAGCGGCGTCCATGCTGCGTTTGCCGGTATGGCAATAGAACACCCAGGCCGAATCCTTGGGGGAAGACATGATCTCGTGAGAGATGTTTTCGTCCACCAATTCAGCGCCGTTGATATGAGCGGTTTCCCATTCAACTGGGGTACGCACGTCAATAACACGGGGTTTTTTGTCGCTCTTCATAGCCTGATCCAAATCAGCCGGGCTAATCTGAACACGTTTGTCGATCTCTTCGGCTTCCACAATGAAATTCAACATTTCATCCATGTCCGTAATGTTGTGTTTGCCGGCCACGACGCTCAAAATGTCGGTGGGTTCGTAACCGCAGCTATGGCATCCGCCAATGTGGTACTTTTGGAAAAGCGCGCGTTGGGCGCTGGGATAGTTATCCAAAACTTCCTGCATCGTGCTGTCTTTAGTGATTTTCAACGTTGTGCTCATGACATCTCCTCTATATGTATACAACTGTCCTGCATGGCTAAAGATACGCTGTTCTATCGGCGATGACAAGAGCCATAGTCTTAAATAGCCCTGTTTTTATGATATTTTGAGGGGCTTCTCAGGGTTCAAAATGCCCTTTTTGTTTATAATGCCGTGGTTGTTATCTCTTTTGGCGGTGCCTTTTGGAAGAACGTAAAACAGACCTTTCTCGAACTCTTGTTAACTCCTACCGAGTGGCCAATTACCGTGTGGTCACAGGCCAATACAGTTTCTTCATACTGAACATTAAGAAGAAGTCGGCGGATCTTGAAACGCTGATGAAACAGCACAATCTTTTCACCGCGGTTTACATCACTGGCTATAACATCCACGGCAAACAAACCGAACCGCACATCAACATTAAGGCGCAAAAAAATCTGGTGGGCGATATACGCCGCACCGGACTGCCGTTCTTGGAAGGTTTTGGTGAAGACCCCACGGGTAAGTGGAAAAAAGAACCCAGCCTTTTAGTTTTCGGCATGAGCCTGGAAGACGCCGAAGACTTGGGCCGTAAGTATGGCCAGAATGCCATTGTGTGGATGGATGATGAATACGTGCCGAAGTTGATTTTTTTAAAGTAGTTATTTAAACAGAGGATTGATATGCAAAGACAAATTGAACAGTTAGTTGAGTTCCACAAGACTTATGGCGTGGCTATCAATGAACCGGTAGGTTCGGTTCCGACCAAGGCGCAAGCGATTAGGGGGAAATTGCAGGTCGAAGAAGCTGAAGAAATCGGCGGGGCAGTTGAGCGCGGTGACTTGGTTGAAATCGCGGATGGGGTCATCGATTCGCTCTACATCGCGATTGGCACGGCGGTGGTTTATGGTTTTCAAGACAAGCTTCCCGCGTTATTCGACGCGGTGCATCAATCGAATATGAGCAAGCTGGGGCCAGATGGCAAGCCAATGTACCGCGAAGATGGCAAGGTCATTAAAGGGCCAAACTTTAAGCCGCCGACAGAAGCCATTAAGAAAATCTTGGGCCTCTAAACCAGCATCCTCCCATAGACTTTCGTTTCGAAACTGACAACTTCTTCGGAGGTTGTCTTTTTTTTGTCAATTTTCGTGAATTAAAAATTAGGCGTCCCGTCTATAGGTTGAAAGCGCAGGAAATACGGCTTTCAGCGTTGGTATGGTTAATGCTCTTACAGTTGATGTTGTGATGAAGCCCGTTTTCGCCTGTCAGCGATACCCACTTCAATGCTTTAGCTGATCCGCCCATGGCGGCTAGGCACCGCGCCGGAAGGGATGCACCCCCACCGTTAACGCCAGTGCCGGAAAAGCGAGGATGATATGCATAAGGAATGTATGGAAATGAAGAATCTGATGGATTTGCAGCACACTGGATGTTTAACCGAAGGTCAAAGAAGCTTTTTGAACCATCATTTGCTGTTCTGCCCGGAGTGCATGATTGATATGGTTTCGAACTCGTCGGTTTTGCTTTGAAATAAGAATATCTCTCCACACCTCTTGTTGACCCAGCCCGACCATCCCCATGGCCGGGCTTTTTTATGCTCTTTTTGGTTATTGGATGCGGGGCCGTAAGTTGATAATAAACCATATGAACAAAGCCTGTCATGCTTGCGGACAACTGTGGGAAAGCACTCCGGGTTCTCAACCCGGCCGGGGAGAAACCTGCGTGAAATGCGGCACGGATTTGCACTGCTGCCTTAATTGTTCTTTGTTTGACCCGGCCTCATATACCTGTACCAGCCGAAGCGCGGAACCCGTGAAAGACAAAGAGAAACGCAACTTCTGTGATGAGTTCGCAATGGGGTCCAAAGGCGGGCCTGGTAAGGGCGCTCAAAAGAACGACGACATGAATCAAAAATGGAAAGATATTTTCGGATAACACTTTCAAAAGACGTTGTTCTGCACTCTTTTTGACATATAATGCACAAGCACTAAGCAACTCAGCCTCTTTCTCCGCAAGTGACTGTCCTCACTGAATTAAGCCTGAATTTTTGACCAGTTGCCTCTGGCCTCCACAACTCTTCGAGTGATGAAACGGGGGACTATGCCGAATACCGAAAAAATCAAAATGCTTAACCGTTTGACTCCGCACTTAAAAGCGGCGGCGCAATTGGTGAAGACCGCTTCTTTATTGAAAATCTCTATGGCGAACAAAAAAACGCGTGACCGCTCGCCCAATACCAATACACCTATGCTCTTTAATGAAAAACGCCAGGTGGAAACCCGCGTATCCGCCAAAATTCCAGTCCGATACCGGGCGATCAAAAATGAAAATGAAACTGAAGCGGCTTTTGACCATCACGATGATGTGAAGGTATCTTTCAGCAAGAATGTAAGTTCGGGTGGAATTTTTTTAGTTACCAAAGATGAACTCGATTTTGAAAGCTTGTTACACCTGCATGTTTTTTTGCCGCACAGCCCTGAGTTTGTGTCCGTCTTGGCTCGGGTAATGTGGACTGACAAAGAGGGTGCCGGGCTTTGTTTTGTGGGAATGAAACAGGCTGAGCTGGAGAGGCTAAAGGATCAGATCAGAAAGATTACTCGCTGAGGTTTCCCCAATAAAAAGGGAAGTTTTTTTTCAGACTTTTGGCTTCGTTGTTAACGGTTGTGCCGTTGATGAATGCTCTGAGTTGTGCCCGATCAGAGTCATCCAAAACAATGTACTGAAACCCGAAAACATTGTCTTTTTTCCAAATCAACCGGGTGTAAACCACCAGCGGTTTTTCCAAATTCATCAGATGAAAACAAATTTTGATAAGTTCGGTGGGGCGTTGACCTTTCTTGAGCTCTAAACGAATGCCGCCTTCGCTTACATCCAGGCTTTTGGCTTGAAGATTTTTTTCCGGCACTTCTAAAAAACCATTCGACTCAATGATGGGGAAGATGGTGACCCGATCATTAAGCTGCACGCGCCGATATTTCTGTCTGTCGGGTTCTGGATTTTTGCTGGTGGATTGGTTTTTGATATCAGTCATCATGGTTAGAGCCTACACTGCTTTGAAATCGTTACAAGGAGCCCCGGGTGATAAAAGCGTTTTCACTGGATGAAACCGCTTTTATGTTTTAAGAAATAGGGGTTTTACGTGTTGCGACTGAGAAGCGCTAATGCACAAAGAGGTCGTTCAAAAAAATATTTGGTACAAAAGTGTAGGTACCTACAAAATTATTCTTGAAATTTATTTTGGCTCGTCGTTTACCTTCGACTGAAAGCCCTTTCACTTCTTGTTCACCTGTTGGCACAAGGCTTGCTTTACACATACCCAGCTTCACCAAAAAAACGCGGGAGGCATTGGATGGAAATTACAGAAACGGTAAAGATATCGAATCGTTTAGGGTTTCATCTGCGGGCGGCGGCGGAGTTTGTGAAAACTTCCTCGAAGTACAAGTGCCGGATCATGGTGCGCAAAGAGTACCAGGATGCCAACGGCAAAAGCCTGATGAACCTGATGGCTTTGGCCGCCAGCTATGGAACCGAACTGACCTTGATTTTTGAGGGCGATGACGCTTCCGCGGCGCGTGATTCGCTGAAACAGTTGGTGATGAATCGGTTTGGCGAGCGCGAATAACACAATTCAAAATAATAAATTTTGAATTAAGGATGTTCATGTTCTGGCAGTAGAAAGGACTAAGAGGTGGCAGTGATGAAGACCAAATTGAGTAAGAAGATGAAATTATCGACCCGAAAGGGAATCCGTGTATCAGCGGAAACCGCCTTCAAACAAGCGGTGTTGGAAAAGCTGGATGTGATTGATAAAAACAAAATGTTTAACGACGCTGAAACGAGAGAACTGTTCGGTCTGAACCCCAGAAAGACCTCGGTCAAAGCTAATTTCAAGCAATTCTACCGCTGGGCTGAAATTGAATCGAAAAAGAAAGGTTTTTCCCGCCTGATGGAAGCGGATGTGATCCGTTTGGTCAGAGAAAGCCGGGACTCTTTAGATACCTTCGAGCCCTGCACACAATAGAATTGTCAGAGCCTTCTTTTCCATTAAACTAGTGCCCGCTACCCATATCTCATCTCCAAGGGGCACTTATGGTTCCGAAATCAATTAACAACTTAGAAAACTTCAGGCAGTTACCCCCGCGTAAAACACTCATCATGATTGTGGCGGCCGCGGTCATAGTGGTATCGGGTTTGGTTTGGCTTTGTGCCATCCTTTTTCCCCTGCCACCTCACCGTATTACGATGGTCACCGGCCCGGAAGGCAGCGCCTATGACACTTATGGCAAAGCTTATAAACGGTTGCTGGCCAAAGAAGGCATTGAAGTAAAGCTGGTTCAGACTCTTGGCGGAGTGGATAACTTGACCCGCTTGCGTGATTCCAAGTCTGGTGTGGAAGTAGGATTTGTGGAAGGGGGGAGTGGCGACGGAAGATGACGCTCCCGCTTTGGTCTCCTTGGGAACCGTGGGATATGAACCCATGTGGTTTTTCTCGCGCAAAATGGTCACTGAGAAAGTATTGGAAGCTCTCAGGGGCAAAAGGGTCTCTGTCGGGCCGGAAGGCAGTGATTCGCGGGCGTTGGTGGATGAGCTGGTCAAACGAAAAGCCCTTGAAATCAATTCTTCTAATGAACTCAACTTTTCACCGGAAGAAACCGAGAAGCAACTGCTAGCGGGGGATATTGATGCCGCTATTTTAATGCAGAGTCTGGCTTCTCCGGTGGTTCGCGATTTGATTAACACTAAGGGGATTTATTTGGCCAATTTTAAACGGGCAGATGCCTATGTGGCCCGTTTTCCCTCACTCTATAAGCTGGTGATGCCAGAAGGCGCGGCGGATTTAGAGACCGACATGCCTCCGCGCAACACGACCCTTTTGGCCACTAAAACCAGCATGATTGTGCGGGGGAACTTGCATCCGGCCATTCAATATCTTCTGCTGGAAAGCGCCTCTCAAGTTCACGCCCGGGCCGGGGTTTTTGCCAAAGCCGGGGAGTTTCCTTCCGCGGAAGCATTGGAAATTCCTTTGAGTGGAGATGCCAAGCAATATTACAAATCAGGAAAACCTTTTTTACAGCGCTACCTGCCTTTCTGGCTGGCGGCATTATTGGAACAACTTTTGATATTGGCTATTCCTGTTTTGGGTTTGCTTTATCCTTTGATTAAGGGATTGATGTCACTTTATGCCTGGGTTACACACCGGAAAATGTATATGGTTTACGGTGAACTTCACTGGGTAGAGATGGAGTTGGACAAACTGGGGGATAATCCGCCGACCGAGGCCATTTTGATCCGTATGAACCATTTAGAACACAGAACCAACAGAATGAAGGTGGCCGCGAACTATATGCCGATGCTTTACAGCTTGAAAGACACGATTGCTCAGGTGCGTCGGCGCTTGGATGCTAAAACCACTAAGTGAAACAGAGATAGACCAGAGGGGGAATTTGATGGAATCAGAGAATAAGACAGTTTATGAAGCGGCAATTAAGGTGAAGAGCGGTGAATACCGGTTGGCGGTTAAAGACTCGCCTCGGTCCGGCCGATATTTTTTAATTGAGGATGTTCGGATAAAAGAGGGAAAGTCGAGAACGGAGCGGGTGGTGATTTATCCCGAGCTCATGGAAGCGTTTGATCAGCAGTATCAAAAAGCGAAAGCTTTGATGATCCCTCCCTCAGAACCAACCGCCTAAAATAAAAAAGGCCCGATCTTGTTTAAAAGATCAGGCCTTTTAAAAATCAGACTAAATTATTTTCCTAAAACTTCATCTTTCAAAGCCTTGACCACGCGGAACTTAATGACGCGCTTGGCGGCAATTTTGATGGTTTCGCCGGTCGCGGGATTGCGGCCCATGCGAGCTTTGCGGTCTTTCAATTGAAACACACCGAGACCATCGAGCTTGATGACTTTTTCCTTCTTCAAGGTTTTGTAAATCAGGTTCTTCAAGCAATCCATCATGTTTTCGACATCTTTCTTCTTGAAACCCGAATCAGTCGCCAACGTCGCCAGCATTTCACTCTTGGTCACAATATGCCTCCTGGAGATTTAACAATCGGGCAGTATTTATGCAAAATATTGCGGTTTTTACAAGGAATTTCGCTTTTGGGATGCTTTATTGCTTTGAGGATTAACTGGTCGGGGCTTGATTAAGGGTGTGGAGGTTACATAATTAAAGAAAGTGAATCTTGGGCACCGAAAGGAACTCTGCCATGAAACTTCCAATTGTTTTGGTATTTTGCTCGCCTTTTATTGTTTCTGTTCTTTTTTCTTCCTGTGACAGCTCCTCAAGTCCTTCTAAAGGTTCATTTGTGTCGGCGCCGGCCGCCGGCACGAACACGGTGACCAATACGATGACAACCACCGCGACGAACACCGCGACGGTTACGGCAACGAATACCCCTTAACGGTACTTTACTCAAGTCGAGTTAGGTTAGAATTGGGTATGTCCTCAAGCGATTACGAAACTTTTTACCAGGTCATTCTCTACAGCTTCAAAAAGCGCAAAACCGCTTTTTTGATGACCGATAAGATATTGGCCGACATTCATTTTCAAAAAGCCATTAACCCGAAAGAAGATAAAGAACGCTTGGACGCGATCTTAGAAATAATGCGGGAAAACGACATGGTGGTGTTGAACCAGCCGAAGTTTGCGGCGCTGAGCGCTAAAGGGAAGCGGGTTGTAGAGGCCCTTGGTGAAGATGTAATTGCACAAATAGAAAAGGGATTGCAAGACCGATCCCAGTAAGCAAAGCGGCGCCACGAAAAACCAGGTGGGTAAAGCCGCCAGCTGTTTCCGGCCTCTTTTATGGCTCGGCGTCTCGATCAAAAATATTTCGTTCAGGGTCTTTTTCATTCCAGTTCCAGTCATCCAAGGCCATTTCATAAAAATTTCCTCTTTCCAGCCAACGGTCATAAGCCGTTTCAACAAGGTTGATGGGTTGTTTGATAGATTCTTTTAAGGTTGGTTTCGATGTAAGTGTTTTATGTTTTTGTGGCGGCATAAGGCACCTCCGTTTTCTGCTGCCCGCTTCTTACTTAGTGCTGGCGTGAGGGACTTGTGTCCCTTCCACAGGCCAGCCCGCTTCAGACCATTCTTCTATACCACCCGGGTAATCCGCGGCCATAAAGCCAGCGTCCCGAAGGGCTGTTGCGGCGCTGGGACCGGCCATGCAGCTATAGCCGCTGCAATGGGTAATGTAAAATTTGTCTCTGCCATAGATTTGCTCGACTTTTTTCACGAAGCTCTTAGGGTCTTTGGCCCAGGCTAAGTTGAAAGAACCCGGTATATGCATTTTTTCATAAGCTTCCAGTGAAAGAACATTCAGTACCACAACGCCTTTTTCTTTCATTTTTTCCCGTACCATTTCTTTAGACATCGACATGACGGGCCTCCTTTGAAAAAGAATCCCCATTTTTAATTGATGCGTTTTCGAGGTTGATGAAAACGTGGGGAAGAATGTGAGGAACCCCTTTTGGGGTTAAATTAAACAAAGGAATAAGCGGGGGAAAAGTAAAGGCTTTGTAATATGCGTTTTTAGCGTTTAACCATGAAGACTGAAAAGGATTATGGGACAATAATCCGTCCTAGAGATCTCAAAATCAGGAGAATTGAAATGCCCGTCGATCTTTCCATTTATCAATCAGCCCTGCCATATCGTGGATTTACAGAAGAAGATTGGACCGTTCTTTCCAACGCTTTAACCGAAGTGCCTGTCAAAGCGGGCGAGGTGATTTTCAAAGAAAATGCCCCGGGGGATGGGTTTTACTGGGTTCGATCGGGAAAGGTGCGTATCAGCCGTCAGGTAGTGCCTGAGGGCAAAACTAAAGCCCAGGAACAGCTGCTAACGGTGTTAACCGCCGGCAATATTTTCGGCGAAATGGCCTTGATCGATAAAGCGGCCCGGTCAGCGGACGCTATAGCGGACGGAGAAACAGTTATTCATCACATTAGCCAGTCAGAGTACGAGAAGCTCAAAAAAGATTATCCCGCTACCGCGCTTCGTATTCAGGACGTTTTGGCCCGTATTCTGTGTGCCCGTATGAGGGAAGCAAACCGTAGTTTTGAAGTGATTTACTTCTTATTCAGTTAGGTTCTAGTCCCATAGTAATTACGGCGAAATCGTCTATAATGCTTTTTCATCCTCTATAACACCTATCACAACAGGGCAGAGAGTGAGTTGTTCCACCTCTGGAGGAAGCCGAATGAGTAGCCGTTATGTGCTGAAAACCCCCGATGCCGAAATCGCAGAAATTTTTAAAGCGGAGCTGTTAGACCGTTTTAATCCCCACTACAACATTGGCCCTGGAATGGATATTCCAGTGGTGCGCTATGAGCCCGCTGAAAACAAACGTTCAATTCATAAACTCCATTGGGGTTTGGTGCCGGCCTGGGCCAAAGACCGCAAATTACAGCACAACAACTTTAACGCCCGCGCCGAAACGATCGGCGAGCTGGCTTCATTTAAGGCCGCCTATAAACAGCGCCGCTGTTTGATTCCGGCGGACGGCTTTTATGAATGGGACCGGTCGAAAAACATTCCAGCTCCTTACTTTTTTTGCATGGAAGATGAAGCGCCATTCGCTTTCGCGGGTATTTGGGAAAGCTGGAGCGTGACCGCCAATGACGGCACGGTTCAAACCCTCGAGTCCTGCTGCATGGTGACGACGGACGCCAATAAGCTGATGACCAAAATTTACAACCGTATGCCGGTCATTGTGCCGGTGAAGAATTATGACACCTGGCTAGACCCCATGTTTTTGGATACCTCTAACTTTAAAACCCTGCTGAAACCCTTTACGGCCCAGGGTATGAAAGCCTGGCCGGTAAGCCGGTCGATGACTGAAGGCAAAAATACCAAAGCCGGCTGTATGAAAAAGACCGGTGAGGAATTGGGGTTGTTGGAAGTCAAGAAAACAGTCAAACCCCGCAAGTTTTACGTCCCGCATTAATACAAAGAACAAGACAATCTAGAGTGCCGGATTGATTATCGCCTGTAGAGGGGCTATGGTTTTTGAAGGGCCCCTCAAAGCGGTTGAAGCAGGGCACAGGGAGAAGTCTTATGAAAAAAGCACTGCTATTTATCTTTATTCTGCTCACGGCGCTTGTGCCGCTGGCCTGTGGTAAAAAAAATACTGACGCTTCGCAAAAGGCTGCCGGAAGTCCAACGGCTACTGTAATCCCTTTGACCAATACACCCACGGTGAGTTTGACAACCGTTTGCGGATTTACGCCCGTTAAGATGCCTGATGTGCCGGTAGATGGTTCGAATCCCAGTCCGGCTGTTTTGAGAAGCGTGGATGATTGGAATACCTTTTATTCAGGTCCCAATGGTAAACCAATTCTTTTAACGCCTGTTCCGCCGCCAAAACCTCCAATCGATTTTAAAGAACAAATGCTCATTGTGATCGTTAAACCCTTTTGTCCTATTTCGGATGATTCGGTGGGCAAGGTATGCGTTGGTCCCAGCGGGGTAACGGTGACTCTGAATGAAAGGGAAGTATGTGAGCCCTGTAATGACCACGACCGTATTGGCGCTCGAGCGGTCGCGGTCGCTGTTCCGCAATCCAATCAAGATGTCATATGGAATACGAATAACCTTCCGTGTGTCAAAACCAACCCATAAACAGTCCACCTTAAATAAAAACTTCTTGAAATAATTCCTGAATGAAATTAGTATACAAGTGTATACCAATCAAAAGGCTCCCCTTTGGTTTCCCCCCAGACCCTTTTGATCGATGGCTCGCATCCGTAGTATTCAGGAGGCAGTATGGAAAAGTGGCATGTGACGGTTTCTCCTGAAGCCGCGCGTAAACTGGAGAAGATCTATCTCAGCCATCCGCAGCTTCGTCCCGATATTTTGGCGCGTTTAAAAGCCCTGGAACATTTTCCGCCGCGGCAGTGGTTTTTTATCTATCAGCACCGGGGGATCAAACTCTTTCGGGCGGAAACTCATCAAACCATCCGTTTGTCGGGGGAGGCGCATGCCGCCACTAAAACCGTACAAGTCACCTCCGCGGCGCTGCTTCGAAGACGGCCTTGACGATGTAATACAGATGCACTACACTAGGGCTTGTGGGTAGATCACCGCGGGGCAAGGGGTGGCGCTATGAGAGGCATTAACTTTCGGCCTAAAGTTGATCCGGGTAAATTGCTGCAAATCGCCAAGAAACAAAACTATTCAGACTTATCGGGTTTTATTAACGACGCCATTGAAGAAAAAATCCGGCATATTCATGAGGATCCACGGGATCACAAGCTCATCAATGACCTTAAAAAGGCCGTCTATGAATATAACGGCTGGTCTTTTTCCAAGCCGCCTGTCAAAGAAGCGGTTCAAATCAAAAAACGAGCGAAGGCCATGCGCGACGGCAAAACTAGGAGTATCCCTTTAGCGGACATCATTAAAAAACTAGAAAAACTGATCTAGTCGATGGCTCGTTTTACTGCGGTCATTCAAATAACCGGCATCAATCCTTATGTGACGGTACCAGTCAAAATCAGCAGGCCCTTCCAAATTAAAGGCTTTATCCCTGTCAAAATCAAAGTGAACAACCATCCCTTTTTGGCCAATCTGGTGCCGGTGGGCGGTCATCGCCACCGCCTTTATTTGCACGGTGTGATGCGTAAAAGAGCCAAGGCTGATGTGGGCAACCGGGTGGTGATTGAGCTGGTTCATGACCCGAAGCCGCGTGTGGAGCCTATGCCGCCTTTGTTGATCAAAGTTTTAAAGACTAACGCGTCGGCCTATCAAAATTGGAAAAGCCTCAGTCCGTCCCGTAAAAAAGAAATAAACCGCTATATGAACCGGCTCAAATCCGAGGAGGCGGTTAAACGTACGTTTTCGAAAATTGTGAAGTATCTGACCGGTAAAGGTGATTGGTTCAACAGCCGTTTGAAGAAAGCCCAATAGTTACTCATTTGTAACGCTCATTTTCACCCCGTGCCTTGATATATGAATGGGGAGGTCTAGAATCTTTCCGGAACCAATCGAAACAGGAGGCGGTCATGTCGAAACGCATTTACACAGTCTTGGGAGCTACGGGCCATATCGGCCAAGTGATTACTGAAGAGCTTTTGAAGAAAGGCCACACCGTGATGGCTTTAGGACGCGATCCGAAGAAGTTGACGCCTCTCAAGGAAAAGGGCGCGCATATTATGTCCCCGGCTTTTAATGACAGCACCGCTTTGACGGAAGCTTTTAAGGGAGCGGACGGCGTGTTTACCATGATCCCGCCTTCTTACGGCGCGGAAGATTTTGGGGTTTATCAAAACCAAACGGGCGAGGCCATTGCCCAGGCTTTAAAAGATTCGGACGTGAAACATCATTTACTTTTAAGCTCCATCGGAGCGGATAAGCCGGCTGGCACGGGTCCCATCGCTAATTTGTATAGCCAAGAAAAACGTTTGGAAAAGATTTCTGGTTTAAACAACCTCTTCCTTCGTCCCTCTTCCTTTATGGAAAATATTTTTTGGGCCATTCCGATCATTAAGGGCATGGGTATCTATGGATCGCCCATGCGTGCCGACTTGCCCATTCCCATGGTGGCCACGCATGATATTGGCGTGAAAGCTGCGGAGTTATTGGATAAGTTGGACTTTACGGGCAATACGGTATTTGAGCTGGGCGGACCTAAGGCTCATACGATGAAAGAAGTAGCCTCCATTGTGGGTAAAGCCATCGGCAAGCCGGATTTAGCCTATGTGCAATTTCCCTATGAGGACGCCAAGAAGGGCATGATGGGCAGCGGCATGAACGCCAAGATGGCTGACATGATGATTGAGATGAACAAAGCTTTTAATGATGGTTTGGTGATGCCGACCCAATCGTTAACAGGCGACCATCAGGGTCATACGTCTTTAGAAGAATTTGTTAAGTTTGTGGCGGGAGCTTACGCCCAAGCCTAAGAAGTTAATGAGGAAGGGCGGACCTGGGAAAACCCGGGTCCGCTTTTTTTATTTCAGGAGCTTTTTGGGTGTGACCAGAACATAAGACAATTCGACTAATTGTTTAATCAGGCTATCCGGCAAAGACCCGTCCAGGGTCAAAGTGTTCCAATGTTTTTTGTTCATGTGATAGCCGGGAATAATGTTTTTGTGTTTTTTGCGTAATGCTTCTGACCAAAGCGGATCGCACTTAAGATTGCTATACCAGACGCCTTCTTCCACCACTAAAGTCGCGAACATCTTGTTGTGGGATTTATAAACCGCGATTTCAGGCCCGAAGGGAAAGGTTTCTATCGCGCCTTTGTGTGATAGGAATAGTTTTTTATATTTTTGGTAGGTGCGGCCGGTGAACGGGGAAGACATGGCTATTCGATGGGGATTTCTTGCAAGAACTGCTGGTTCAAATAAATCTCGGCATAGGCTTTACCAGTCACGTTTACGCCAATTTCCACATGATCTTTAGGCGATTCCATTTTGTTGTAGATGGTCTTGGTGCCGGTGCCGTCAAAAATATCGATTTGCAAACGCTTGGGATTGCCCAAGGGCATATCGAACACCACTTTGGAGTAGCGGGGTTTGGAGTTGGCGTCCGCGCTTTTGGCACTCACGACAAAGGACACACTGTCTTTGGCCTGGATGTGAGTACCCGCGGGCGGATCCTGGCTTAACACCGTTCCCGAATCCAAATCGTCGTGAACTTCACTGCTGATCTTTTGAATGTTGATGCTGGCCGGGCGTAGGGTTTTAAACGCGTTCTCCAGAGGTTTGTGTTGAAGGTTGGGCATTAAAAAGGACATGGCGGTCATGCCGTCTGAAATGAGTAAATCCACTTCAGTAGAGGATTCGGCCAGGTCGTCCGGCGCGGGGATTTGTGCGATGACGGTATTGATCGGCTCAGTGGAATGAATCAGAGATTCGTGACCGGCCCGCAAGTGAACACCCGCCAGGCTGATTTGCGCTTCCGGCAAGGACTCGCCGATAACCGAGGGCACTTTGACTTTGGGATTACCCTTACTGATGACCACTTCGACAGTTTGACCCCGTTTGACGTAGCTGTTGGCCCGGGGAATTTGACCGGAGACTAAACCCGCCGGAATGCGGTCATCAAATTGCTGGCGGTCGATTTTCATCGAGAGCCCCTTAGAGGATAAAGCTCGTTCGGCCTGGCTTTGATCCATGCCGATGATTTTAGGCACGATCATCGGCTGGTGTTTTTTCATGATGCTCATGGCAATAAGACCAGCAATCAAAGTGATGAGCGTAAACTTACTCAGCATTTCTGTGGCGCGCTTGATGAGGGCTTTTTCTGCCGGGGTGGCATTCAGGTTATCGATAGGGTTGTTCATTATTTAAGCGCTCTTGTCGTTTTTGAAACCGAGTTGCCCGCAGGCCGCGGCGATATCCACGCCTTTGCGTTCCCGCAAGAAAACCATCAGGCCGCGGTTTTTCAAATCCTCACGGAAGGCCATAACTCTTTCCTCAGACGGTGAGTCGTAGGGAAGGGTCGGTACGGGATTGTAGCGGATTAAATTAATCTTACAGAGCAAATCCTTACAGTAAGCCGCGAGTTTTTGCGCGTCTTCGGGGCGGTCGTTGACGTCTTTTAAAAGAATATATTCGAGCGTAATGGGCAAACGGCGTTTGTAGGTAAAGTCTTTCATCACTTTGCGCAATTGATCCAGAGGGTTTGAACGGTTAATGGGCATGAGTTGGCTGCGGATTTCGGGGTCGGCGCTGTGAAGCGAAACCGCCAAAGAAACTGGCCAATCGTCCTTAATAAACTTGGTCATGTGCTCAATGAGGCCAGAAGTTGAAACGGTCATGCGGCGGCGGCCCAGATTAAAGCCTTCGGGGTCATGCAGGATGCGCATGGCTTTTTGGGTGTAATCATAATTATCCATCGGCTCGCCCATACCCATGATGACCACGTTGGTAAAGTGCGTTTGAGAGTCTTGTTCCATAAACAAAATCTGGCTGACGATCTCAGCGGTGGTGAGGTTGCGCTTAAACTTGGGTACGCCGGTAGCGCAGAAAGAACATTTCATGCGGCATCCCGCCTGGGTGGAGAGACAGGCGGTGTAATGGCCTGGTTCGCCTTCTTCATCGATGGCCATGGGGATCAAGACACTTTCGACTTGAGCGGTTTGGCCGTGTTCGTCCGGCATCAGTTCCCATAAATACTTGGTAGTGCCGTCGCCGGAAACCTGCTTGGTGTGGAGCTTAAAAGTAGATAGGGTAGCTTTGGTATTGAGTTCTTCCCGCAGGGCTTTAGACAGGTCGGTCATATCATCGAAGCTTTTGACCTTCTTCTTATATAACCATTGAAAAATCTGCTGGGCGTTATGGCGGGGCAGGCCCCAGCTGGTGATCAGTTGGGTCATTTCCTCGCGGGTTAGGTTGTAAAAGTTAATCGGGGTTTCCATCAGTTCCTCAGGGTTTATCGTGGGCGGTAGTCTACCGTAGGTTTGACTCAAAAATAAGTGTTTCAGCCGTGATTTTCCAGGTTCATATCCTTGTCAAACCGCTGTTCTAACTGTTAAATAGGGGCGCTTTTACACCCCCTATGAGGAACGACATGTCCAACTTACTTAAACTCGGATTACCTAAAGGCAGCCTTCAGGAATCCACCTTTCACCTCTTTGCCAAGGCGGGATACAAGATATCCTCAACCTCGCGCTCCTATTTTCCCAGCATTGACGACGCGGATATGAAACCGATGCTCATTCGCGCCCAAGAGATGAGCCGCTATGTGGAAGATGGAGTGTTGGATGTGGGCATTACGGGCCGGGACTGGGTCAAAGAAAACGGATCTAAGGTTCAGGAAGTCGCTGAACTCATTTATGCCAAAGTGGGCTTGAAACCCGTTCGTTGGGTATTGGCGGTGCCGGCTGACTCGAAGATTAAGTCCGCGAAGGATTTGCAGGGCAAACGTATCGCTACCGAATTGGTCAATGTGACCAAAGAGTATCTCGCTAAAAATGGTGTGACCGCTAATGTTGAGTTTTCCTGGGGAGCCACTGAGGCCAAGCCGCCCGAATTGGCCGATGCCATTATCGAAGTTACTGAAACAGGGTCGTCTTTGCGCGCTAATAACCTGATTATTTTGGAGACAGTTTTAGAATCCTCCACTGTGGTTATTGTGAATGCCTCAGCCTGGAACGATCCCTGGAAGAAAAAGAAGATTGAGAACATGGTACTACTGCTCAAGGGCGCTTTGGCCGCTCAAGAAAAAGTGGGTTTGAAGATGAACGTTCTTCGGACCAATTTAGAAAAAGTCATGAAGGTTCTGCCTGCTTTGAATTCGCCCACGATCGCAGAGATGTACAATAAAGACTGGGTTGATGTGGATACCGTGGTGGATGAGAAGATTGTGCGCGAAATCGTGCCGAAGCTCAAAGACGCGGGCGCTGAAGGCATTGTGGAATATCCTTTAAATAAAGTGATTCCCTGAGAAGTTATTTGAAATGGTTGTTTGCTTCAAAACTGTTTAATATGAAGTGGAATCATCTATGCTGCTGATTTATTTTTGAGGGGTTTATATATGAATAAGTTTTATATGGCTGTTTTGTCTCTTCTCTTCATGGGTGTGGTCTTTGGCTGTAATAAAAGCTATACCCTGGCACCGATTCCTGTTCCAACCTCGACTCCGACTCCTATAGCGACCAACACACCTTGCGGTTATCCCGGCTTTACCTGCACCTGGACTTTTACTACAACCAAAACTAATACGCCTACTGCAACCAGTACGCCGACCAATACTTCTTCACCTACATTTACCCGCACATCCACTTGGACTGGTACGCCGACCAATACCTTTACGGCAACGGCTATCTATACCCCGACCGCTCTTCCCACACCGCAGGGCGTAATTGGTTTGTTAAATAACACCACTAACTTACCTCTGGTGGCTTGGGCGAAAGATACCAATCCGAACATTAGCGGTTATAAGATTTATATGAGTACGGATGGTGTGACCTACTCCCTCTACGGAACTTACGCCAAGACTGTTTTTTCCACAACTTTATGCGCGGTGAACGATACGCCGGCGGGAACTACGTTTAATCGTTATTACTATGTAACCTCGACGAATGGCGGAAGTCCTCCCGATAGTGTCCCTTCTCGGGTGGTTCACGCGGTTTCGGGTACAACGCTTAACGGAGGTTTAACCCTGGCCGTTTATTCCGGAGGAACTCCGGTAAATCTTCGAATTACAGGCGGATCGGCTCCGGGTGCGGTAAAGCGGGTATGGTTTGTTGAAGATTTTTCTTACAACCCCTACTGGATGTGGGGTGAAGAAGCCGTGGTTTTAACCACTCCCAATTATGGGGCTCCCAGCGGAGGAGTCACTTATTACGCCGCAAGCGCTCTTTCGTCGGGGGCGACTTATTCTTTTGATACTTTTAGTTTGAATAGTGAAAATTGGGAAACGAATTGGACTTCACAGGGATTTATTTGCCCCTAAGTGCTTAACTTGGTTCAAAAAGTTGGTAAGCCTCATGTTCTTTGGAACGTGAGGCTTTTTATTTTCGGAACAGGTTTCGTGTCAGGGCTCGAATTTGGTTTATCATGGGTAAATCATTCGAGGTAATCTGAGTTTATGAAATTGTTTTTAACCTACCTATTTATTTTTATTTTTGGCGCGGGATCAACCACCTGGGCGGATTACACCTGGGAAGGTGTGCCGTCTGGTTATGGTTTGGCTTGGAGTGATGAGTTTAATGGAACGACAGGGAGCGGACCGAGCGGCACCAATTGGGCATACGATCTTGGCGGGGGCGGGTGGGGCAATAACGAACTGGAAGATTACACTAGCAGTACGGCCAACTCTCAAATTGTGACGGACTCGAACGCGGTGGATGGCAAATCATTAGCAATCATCGCGGCGATCAAGGCGGGTCATACCAATGATGGCGTGTCTGGAAGCTATACCTCGGCCCGTCTGGTTTCTTCCGTTTCTTCCTCAAGCGGCACACCTAATGTCTATGAGCAATATGGCTATATGGAAGCTCGAGTCAAAATGCCTTACGGTCAGGGTATTTGGCCCGCATTCTGGATGTTAGGCAATGATACCAATCCGCCCTCCAACACTGCCTGGCCTAATTGCGGCGAAATTGACATTATGGAAAACATCGGCAATTCATCGGACCAGCCGGTCAATCATGGTTCGTTGCATGATGGAACGGATTACACCCAGACTTTCAGCTTGCCGGGCGGGCAATTGTTTCACAATGCTTACCACACGTTTGCGGCGCTTTGGCAATCTGGTGAAATCCAGTTTTATGTCGATGGAAATTTATATGAAACGCAAAGCTCAGCGGCGCCATGGGTTTTTAACGGTAACAACTTTTTCTTTCTGCTGAACTGCGCCGTCGGCGGCAACTTTCCTGGTAGTCCTAATTCGGGTACGTCTTTCCCTCAAACTATGTATGTGGATTATGTGCGGGCCTATCAAAGCGGCTTTCCTACACCCACGCCGGTGGTGCAATCCACCTGGCGGGTTCATTGCGGGGGCGATAATTACACCGATGGCTTGGGTAACCTTTGGTCGGCGGATTCTAATTTTACGGGCGGCTGGCCTTCGGCTTCGGCGTCTGGGATTTCGGGCAGTGTACAGCCCACAGCCGGTGATCAAACTCTTTATCAATATCAACGCTATGGCAATAGCACTGGCGGGGAAACCGTCACCTATACCTTCAATGTACCGACCGGTACGACCTATCAGGTTACGCTAAAATTTGCTGAAGCTTATTTCTCCTCGGCTGGACAAAGGCAGTTTAATTACTCTATCAATGGTGTGACCGAACAGACGAATTTTGACATTTACTCCGCGGCGGGGGGCGCCAATCGGGCGCTGGATGAGGCTTATAACTCAATCTCGCCGAATGGTAGCGGGCAAATTGTGGTGCAGTTTACCCAGGGTTCGGCGGATAACCCCACCGTGGGCGGTATTCAGGTAATACCCCAATCCAGTGTGCCGACTGCCACGCCGACGAATACCCCCTGCGGCTTTCCTGGCAACACCTGTACGCCTACCATGACGCCGACGGTGACGCTGACGCCGACTGTAACCTTAACCCCGACCGTGACGGTATCCGCGGATGAAAAACCATGGCTTTGGCCCAATCCTTATTACGGTAATGGACCCCTCGCATTGGAAGTGCCGTTAGTAGGTGTCAGCGATGTTCATGTTTCTTTTTTTACTTTGGCATTCCGGAAAATATCGGATCAAACCTTTTCTCAGATGCCGGCGGGGCTGCAGCAACTCACCTTGAATGTTGCGGATAAAAATCAGAGCACTTTAGCCAACGGACTTTATTACCTGCGGGTGACGACTTCGTCAGGTCAAAAAGTCATTAAACTTCTCATACTGCGTTAGTGTTTTTTACGGCTGGGTTTGAACCGGAGGAAGCGGCTTGGTCACGATAGATTGTGTGCGAGGCGCGTCGGGATTGGGGTCGTGGGCGTGAAGTGTTTTAGCCCGGTTGCCGGAATTGACGTGATAGCTGTTAGGCTGGGGAGTGGCTTTCTTGCGAAGAACATTTCCTTTTTGAAGCGTCAACTTTCGGCTGGGCACTCCATCCAATGTGGTTTGGGCATGGACGATCGAGGCTGTTAAAAGTGTCAAGCTGGCCATCAAAATGATAGATTTCACGCGTTAGTCTCCCTGTGGATTTATCCTAGTACCAAGCCCATTAAAAACAAAGCATTAACCGGCGACACTTCTTTTATGGGGTGGCGTCTAAATTTTTGGAAGCCAGTTGAGGTTAACTGGCTCGACAATTTTGGCCGAAAGGCTTGGAGGATGATGATGAAAAACATTTCTCGTTGGTTTTTCGCAGGAACTTTGGCGACAGCTCTGTTTTTAGGATATGGTTTGGCAAAGGCGCAAGACGCGCCGCCGGCAGATAACACGAGCGATCAACCCGCAGTGGGCGCGGATCACGATAAAGACGGCGATCACGGCAAAGAACGCATGGAAAAAATGAAGGAAAAGCTCGGTTTAACCGACGCGCAAGTAGTTAAGCTCAAAGCCGCGATGAAGAAGCAAATGGAAGCCAACAAGCCTTTGCGCGATCAAGAAAAGATCGATATTGATACCTTGCAGCAAAAGGTGGACAGCAAGGCGTCGGATTCGGATATCACGGCTGCTTTGGATAAGTTGAAAGAAGACCGTAAAGCCTTGCAGGAAGCTCAGGAACGCTCGATGGAGAAAACACGTACGATTCTGACTCCGATCCAACAAGCCAAGTGGGTGTTGTCTATGGGCCGCGGAATGGGCAAGTGGGATGGCAAAAAGAAGGGTGAGTGGAAAAAGGACGGTAAAGACCGCGGAGATGATGCCGCTAAGCCAGCGCCTGACGCTGCTCCAGCCGATAAGTAAGACTAAAGCGCTTTCAAAATTAGTTAAACGCCGTCCCTTTGAAGCTGAAGGGGCGGCTTTTTTATTGATAAAACTATCCCTCCAGGCAGGCCGGTCTTCTAGACTAGAGGTGTATTCAAACCGATATAAGGTTTCCTAATGCCCCTATTTGAACTCAAGTCCACTGTGCAGGCTCCCGTTGAAAAACTTTTTACATGGCATACCCGGCCGCAAGCTTTTGAAAGATTGACCCCGCCCTGGGAAAAGATTGAGGTTTTAGAAAAAGACAACGGCATTAACGATGGTAGCCGGGTAGTTTTGAAGATGAAGCAAGGCCCCTTGAGCCGACGGTGGGTCGCGGTGCACAGCGATTATGTTGAGTGGAAGCAGTTTAAAGATACCCAGGTAGAAGGTCCTTTCGTTTTCTGGCGGCATACTCACCAATTCTTGCCCGCCGCGGATCAAACCAGCCAATTAACCGATCGCGTCGAGTATGAAGCGCCGCTGGGCGATCTGGGACACTTTGTAGCGGGTGGATATATCGCGGATAAATTAAAAAGAACTTTCGCCTTCCGCCATCGGCGTACCCAAAATGATTTGAAGCGAATCATGGCTTTTGCCCATAAGGATCCCCTTCGTATTGTGGTGAGCGGCGCTAGCGGCATGGTGGGTACAGCGCTGACACAGTTTCTTTCAGGGGCAGGCCACGAGGTTCAGGTTTTAGTCCGCCGTCATCACACTAAAGAAAATGATATTTTTTGGAATCCAAACGGATCTGAAATAGATAAGGGCAGCCTCGAAAATGTGGATGTGGTGATTCATTTGGCGGGGGAAAATATCGGCGCGGGCCGCTGGAGCGCCTCGCGAAAAAGAAAAATCATGGAAAGCCGCATGCGCGGTACGAAACTCTTGTCTGAAACACTGGCGTCTTTAAAAAATCCTCCGAAAGTTTTTATTTCTTCTTCCGCTATTGGGTTTTACGGCAATAGGGGTGACGAGATTTTGACTGAGGAAAGCCCGGCAGGCGAGGGTTTCTTAACCTCGGTTTGCAAAGCCTGGGAAGACGCGACTGAACCGGCAAAGAACGCCGGTATCCGGGTGGTGAATATCCGCACCGGCATCGTGCTTTCAGCCAAAGGCGGCGCTTTACCCAAAATGGTTATGCCGATGCTCATGGGAGCGGGTGGTGTCATTGGATCGGGCAAGCAGTGGATGAGCTGGATATCGCTTGAAGACTTGGTGGGGATATTTCAATTTGCGATATACAACGATAAGCTTTCAGGCCCGGTGAATGCCACCGCGCCTTGGTCCGCGACTAATAAGGCCTTCACCAGAATTTTGGGCTATGTTTTAAAAAGACCGACTTTTGCCCCTTTGCCGGGTTTTGTGGTGAAGATACTTTTTGGGGAGATGGGTGAGGCGCTTTTGCTGGAAGGCCAGCAAGTAAAGCCGGAGAAACTGACTCAAGCGGGTTTTGAGTTTCTGTACCCCGATTTGGAATCAGCCCTGCGATGGGAATTAGGATGTTTTCGTTGAGTCTTTAGCCAGCTTGTTCATGGGGTCGGCCAGAGAACCCAGTTGCGCGATCTGGGGCCAAATAAAAAGCACCGCCAAGACGACCAAGATGCTTCCGATTCCGCCAAAAACCACCGAAGGTATCAGTCCGAAAAGGGCCGCGGTGGCGCCCGATTCAAACCCGCCCAATTCATTTGAAGAATGAATAAAGATATAACTGACAGCGGTAACCCTGCCTCTCATGGAGTCCGGCGTGAGAACCTGTACCAGGGTGGAGCGCACAATCACGCTGATGTTGTCGAAGGCTCCCGTTAAAAACATCATGATCAGCGACAGCCAGAACCATTGGGAGAGTCCGAAAATAATCGTAGCCACACCAAAGCCGGCGACTGCCCAAAGCAATGTCACTCCGGCTTTTTTCATAGGCGGCAGATGGGCTGAGAGAGTGGCCATCATAAAGGCGCCAATGGCAGGCGCGGCGCGGAGCCAGCCCAGACCCACCGGGCCCGTATGAAGAACGTCTTTAGCGTAAGCGGGCAAGAGGGCGACGGCGCCGCCCAAAATCACTACCAGCAAATCCATAGTGATGGTGGCTAGGATAATTTTGGTATCCCATACAAACTTCAACCCGGCTGATAAAGATTCGATAGATATTTTTTTAGCGTTCACCTTTTTAGCGTCATGGGTGTATTTGAGTGTCCAAATGAAATAGAAAAAGCTCAGGGCGCAAAGAGCGTCAATGAGATAAACCGTGGGGTAGCTGAAGTAGGCAATCAGGAAACCGCCGAGAGCCGGGCCGACCATCGAAGCGGTTTGAAACACTGTGCTGCTCCAGGTCATGGCATTGGGGAAATCTTTTTCGGGGAGCAGTTGGGGCAACAAGGCTTGTTTTGCGGGGTCGCTGAGCGCCCGGGAAACCCCTGTGAAAAACAGAAGAACATACATGAGCCAGACCGTGGGGTGGAAATGAGAAGTGAGGGCTAACCCGAAGGAACAGGCGGCAAAGAGAAGTTGGGTCAAAAGCACGATATGTTTGCGGTTGTAGCGGTCGGCCAGCGAACCGGCGGGCAGAATAAACAAGAAAATGGGCAGCCAGGAGACCAGGCCAATCAAACCCAGGGCGAATGTGGAATTAGTAATAGAATAGATTTCCCATTGAATGGCGACGGCTAGCATTTGCTGACCGAATACGGCTATAAAGTTACCAATGATATAGGCCCGGTAATTGGGGTGCCGCAGGGCGGCATAAGGATCGTGAGAAGTTATTTTTGTTTTTTTGGCGACCATTAACCGCATTGTAATGTTCGAGAGGTAAAATAAGAAGTAGTAGGAGTCTCAAAATCTTGAGGAAACCATGCCTTACTTAAAAACGCCTCGCGGCCAATTTTATTACATTAAAGAAGGCGCCGTTGGGCCGGTGGTCTATCTGCTCCACGGGCTTACCTCCAAATGCCAGGATTGGGAAACCACGCCCGCAGAACTGGCCACACAGGGATTTCAAGTTTACGCCTTTGATATGAAGGGCCACGGTTTGAGCGATAAGCCGAAGACCGGCTACGCGCCGGAAGACCTGGCCCGCGATGTGGACGCCTGCGCGCAAGAGCTGGACCATGAGGAAATTCATGTAGTGGGCCATTCCACCGGCGGCAGGAACGCTTTGTTCTTCGCCACGATGTTCGCCAAGAAGACCATTACTTTAACCATCATTGACCAAACTCTTACGGCAGATCCGGATAGTTGGAAGAGACATCAAGAGACATACAGCGAATACCCTACGCCTTTCGCGGATGAAGCCTCGTTAGATCAGTTCTTGTTAGAAAAGTTTCCGGAAAAAGAAAGACGCCGTCGTTTTGAAAAGGGGCAGTTTTCTAAAACTGAGTCAAACCAATGGGATTGGAATTTTTCAGTTTCGGCCGCGTTGGAAGTACAGCGGTTGGGAAGAGCCCAGGCCCTGCATTGGCTCTTGAAGCGGACCAAATGCCCGGTTCTTTTTATCAAAGCGGCGGACAGCGCTTATGTTTCGCCGGAAGAATGCGAAAAAATCAGTGGTTTATTGGAAGACCCCAGCCGTTTGGTGGTCATTGAAAAGGCAGGTCATGGGGTGTTTCGTGATAATCCCCATGCTTTTTTAGGCACTCTGGTGCCTTTTCTGCAGGCTTACGTCCTTTCCTGACAGGGTGTTGGAATAAAATCTTCTGTTTACCCCTAATTTGCCCCGAAATTCTTTTATTTAAATAACCTTTTCGGTATACTCTCGCCTCCCCTGAACAGGTCGTTCTATATAGAGGCGCTCTGGCTGTGGGTTGAATAATAAAAAAGAGGTTAGAAATGACAGTTCGTTCGGATTTAAGAAATATCGCCATCATCGCTCACGTTGACCATGGCAAAACCACCTTGGTGGATGCTTTGTTCAAACAGTCGGGCGTGTTCCGAACCAATGAACATATGGAAGAACGGGTCATGGATTCCAATGACCTGGAAAAAGAACGCGGTATCACGATCTTCTCGAAGAACGCCTCCATTATGTGGAACGGCGTCAGAATTAATATCGTCGACACCCCGGGTCACGCGGACTTCGGCGGTGAAGTGGAACGCATTCTCTCGATGGTTGACGGCGTGCTGCTGCTGGTCGACGCCGCGGAAGGTCCTTTACCCCAAACCAAGTTCGTCTTGCGCAAGAGCTTAGAACAAAACTTGCCGGCGATCGTGGTCATTAACAAGATTGACCGTTCGGATGCCCGTCCTCAAGAAGTGGTCGATAACGTTTTGGATCTTTTCATCGCTCTCGGCGCTAATGAAGAACAAATTGATTACCCGATTGTGTACGCCATTGCCCGCGAAGGTAAGGCGACGTTGGACTTGGCTAAGCCAGGCACCGACTTAAAGCCTTTGTATGACACCATCGTCAGCCACTTCAAGCCTATTGAAGTCGATACCGAAGGTTCTTTCCAAATGTTGGTGACCACCACTGCTTATAACGAATACTTAGGCCGCATGGCTGTTGGCCGTGTGAAGCGCGGTAAGGTGAAGATTGGCGAACCGATTACTTTGATTAAGCTTGATGGCCGTCAGGTTCCCAGCAGCGCTACAAAGCTCTTTAACTACCAGGGTATTAAACAAGCTGAATGTCCTGAAGCTGTCGCGGGTGACATCATCCTGATGGCAGGTTTGGAAGACGTTCAGATCGGTGAAACGATCGCGGCGGGTACCAATCCGGAAGCTTTGCCGGCGATCACCATCGACGAGCCGACGATGTCGATGATTTTCTCTATCAACAACTCGCCTTTCGCCGGTAAAGAAGGAAAGTTCATTACTTCCCGCCACTTGCGCGACCGTGTCTATAAAGAAGCGGAAGCCAACCCGACTTTGAAGATCAGCGACACCGAGAGCCCGGATGCTTTTAAAGTGGCCGGCCGCGGTGAATTGCATTTGGGAATTTTGATCGAAACCATGCGCCGTGAAGGTTATGAGTTTCAGGTTTCGCGCCCGCAAGTTATCTTCAAAAAGATCGACGATCAGATTCAAGAACCTTACGAAAATTTGATCATCGACATTCCGAACAATTCGGTCGGCGTGGCGATGGAAAAGTTGGGCTCGCGTAAAGGTGAAATGAAAAACATGACGCCCTTGTCTGAAGTCACGACCCGTATTGAATTCTTGATTCCTTCCCGCTGTTTGTTGGGTTTCCGTACGGAATTCCTGACCGACACTAAGGGTGAAGGCATCATGCATCACGTGTTTGCCGGCTACGGCGAATATCGCGGTGAAATTGGCGGACGTAACCGCGGCGTGCTGGTGGCTTTTGAGGCCGGCATTACGGCGGCTTACGGTATGTTCCAATTGTCCGATCGCGGCAAGTTCTTCATCATTCCTCGTACGGAAGTGTATGAAGGCATGATCGTCGGGGAACACACCCGTGAAAACGATATCGCGGTGAATCCTTGTAAGACTAAGCATTTGAGCAACATGCGCAGCAAGTCGTCGGACGAAGCTTTGACGTTAGAACCGCCGACCATTTTCTCGCTGGAGCAATGCTTGGAATACATCCAAGATGACGAGCTTTTGGAAGTGACCCCGCAGAATCTTCGTATGCGCAAGCGCATTTTGAACAATGACCAGCGCATGAAGCAGGAAAAGTCTGCCGGTAAATCGCCGATGAAAGTAACCATCGGTTAATCAGTTGCTTTGGAGTCCGGGGGCGGTAGAATAAATCCATGATTCTACGCCTCCGGACTTTTTTTTTACTCGTTTTAACCCTCCTTTTGGCCTGCCCTTGGGCGGCTTACGCCGGCATTGATCTGAATCCGGCTAACGCCAAACCCATGGTGGCTGACCAACCCGCTGAAGAAGAACTTTCCGACCAAAACGCCTTTGTGAAGCCCTATGAGTATGAAAGGGAAGCGCTGGGCTATGACCCGGATGGTGTGATTTACCGTGAGAACAAAGCGGAAGACTTTCAGGTGGTTTTCATCACCGCGCTGCCTTTTGCGGCGGTCGCCAGCTTTGGATTAACGGGACTGGCTTCTCAATTAGCGACGGGGCAATTCGCGGTGGGCGGAGATTTCTTTTTGCCCTTTTTGGGCGGCATTGTGGTGGGAGCCACCACAGTGGCCTGTGTCTCGGTTTTGACCAATCCTTATCCGCCGCCAGAGTCAAATTCTATTGTGGAACTACCCGGTGCCCGCCGGTCTTTAGCTTTTTCCCTGCCTTTAGCGACTGTCCGCTTTTAATTTCCGCGTCAAATAGACTGTTTTCCACAATTATTTATTTTGGGTTTCACCGGATGGGGTTAGAATAAGCCCCTATTTGCCGGTACCTTTTATTTCGGGTCAAGGAGCGCTTGGATGATGAAACGTTTTTTGGTTTTCATCCTTCTGTTTTTGGTGACAGGTTTTACTCTGGGCCAAGACATGCCGCCCCTGCCTTCGGACGCGCCAGCTTCCGCCGCTCCCGCTAAAGATTCAGGAATGCCCGCTTTGCCCGACGCGGGTGCTCCCGCCGCCGCTCCGGCCGCCTCTAACGATATGCCAGCTTTGCCTGATGCCGGTGCCGCTCCGGCCAAAGCCGCCGCGAGTGATATGCCGGCTCTGCCGGACGCGGGCGCTGCTCCCGCTAAAGCCGCAGGCAATGATATGCCCGCTCTTCCTGACGCTAGTGGTGCCGCTCCGGCGAAGGCAGCTCCAGCCGCTTCCAGCGATATGCCCGCTCTGCCTGATGCCGCGCCCGCTAAAGCGGAAGCACCCACGACTGCACCATCGCCGACTGATTCGGACATGAACGCGGTTCCGATTGATAATGGTTCAAATCAAGCCGCCGCTAAGCCGAAGGCCGAAAGCCAACCCTGGAAAGCTTCTAAAGTCCGCCCTAACGCTATTTTTGGCGGATGGATCAGGGCTAAGGGCGGCAACATTACCTCTAAGTTATCCTGGGCTTCTCAACAGGCTTTAAACGCTTTGGACGCCAAAAAATACAAGATGCTGCATGAAGAAGGCGTTTACGACGGAGAACAAAATAAGGGCCCTCAATTCCGCAAATTTACCTTTGAGGTTCCGAAGTCGAAAGATACTGTTTTTGTTTTGATGAAACAGGTCGGCAAAAAGATTTGGCTGCGGGTTGGCCCGGACGAAGAACCGGCCCCGGCGGATCATACTTACGCTCAGGTGGCCAAGATCAGCGCCCAGAGCCAGGCGGTTTTGAAGATTTTGAAAGCCAAGTTCGGCTCTCACATAGGCCCGCACAAAATGGTTCCCAGCTGGGACGCCAAGTTTAACCGTCAGCGTGAAAGCGCGGATGAATAAGCCGGATATCCGCTAATGTCCCGGCATTTTTTCGCGCTTGCTTTGTACGGCGTTGGGCTTAGCGCCATTCTTTTTTCCCTTATTCGAACCTATTACCGGGTTTGGAAAGTTAAAAAAGAAACCTCCGCTTCGGTTGTTAAAAACCATCAGAAATAAGCAGCTTCAATATTTGTGACCGCGAGGGCCGCTTGACCAGTTTATTGCGACGGTTCATCTTGAGTTTTCTGATTTTATCCGCTCCTGCCTTTTGTTTCGCTTTAAGTCCTTTAATGCAATACAACGATTTAGTGGCGGGCGAGGGCGATCCTGGTTTTGAGGATGGCTCGTTTTATTCGGCGCAATTCAATTACCCCATGGGATTGGCCCTTAATCAGGATGGTTCGGTTCTTTATGTGGCTGACCGCGAAAATAACCGCGTTCGAGCGGTGGATTTAAATCAAAAAAACGCTGTTCAGACCCTGGTGGGTACGGGCGAAAAAAGCGCTAAAGATGGAGCCTTTTCATCCGCGACTTTTTTACATCCACGGGGAATCGTTTGTTTATCCAATCATCAAATCGCTGTCAGCGAAGGCAATGAGGGCGGCACGGGAGATATTCGGTTGTTGGATTTGGCCGCCCAGAAGGTGACCACGCTGGCGGGGGGGGGGACTTCGCAGGGTGATGGCGAGGGAATTAAACTTCTCATTGGCGATGTTTGGAATATGGCTTACCGCCCATCTGATAATTATATTTATTTCTCTGAGCCTAACAACCAAACCATCAAACGATTAAATTTAAAAACCGGCTGGGTCGAAACGGTTTTGAAAGACAGCGTTTTGCTGCCCCATCCGGCAGCGCTTTGTTTCGCCGGAGAGAAACTTTATGCCGCGGATCGAGATTTAGAAAAGGTTTATGAGGTGACGGGATTAGACCCGAAACCGGGTTCCTCGGAGAGCGCGACTTCAGGAAGTAATCCGCGTCCGGCATTTACGGTGGGGCTTCAAGAGGTGGGCAAGGCTCACAAAATTCTCGCCCTGGCGGGTAATACAACCAGCCTTTACGCTTACGAAGGACAGCCGGTTTCTCAATCGCCGATTGTGAGGATTTTTCCTGATCCGGGTACCCTGACTTTTGGCTCAGTGTGGGGAGAAACAATGGCGAACGCTTCTCAGGTACTGCCGCATTTTTCGGGGGTGTCGGCTGGGTTACCAGTCGGGTTTGTTCCCGACCCCCGCTCTGAGGGTCGTTTTTATCTTTCGAACCCCGTGGGTAACATAGTGGTTTCCATGCGGGACCTGCGCTTTGGAACACTTCTGAGCGACGGCATTTCTAAAGAGTTTACCTACCCCGCGAAGAAACCTTACAACACCTATCGAATTCTATTATGCGGCCGTTCCTATTTATATTTTCAAAGCGACAAAAGTTGGGATGGCAAGGGTAAACAAAATGTCACCACTAACATCATGATGTTGGTGTCCAAAAAAATGGAATTGCTGTTGAACACTCAGGCGGCATTGGAAGATGTGCCGGTTCATTTTGAGGTTTTCAATGACGGCCGCGTCATTAATTCCATGCTCTACACCTGGCCCTATTATGAAGTGCCCCCGATCGTTAAAAAGTATGACATTGATAAGGTTGTGATCATGATGGATTCGGGCCAGTGCGATTTAGGCCAATTTTTTATGGCACCTATGACCTCTGAGGGGATTCCGGCGGAGGGATTTGATCCCGAATTTGATTTACGCTCCAAAACCGACAAGTTTAAAACCGGCCCCTTGCACGACTTCTTCGATCTATGTCAAAAAAAGAAACTTTTAACGGTGGCCCAAGACGGCAAGTGGTCTCTTTCTACTTTTGAAAAACTCATCGCTGATCCGGAAGTGGATGAGCGGATTAAAGATTTGATGGGGAAGCCCATGGGGTTATTGAAAAAGAAGCTGGATGACCTCAAAACCAGCTCGGGTACGGCTTGTCAGTTGGATCTTTGTTATTTTCCTCAGGGTTCTTTAACTGGGTTTCCTTACAAATCCGAAAGAAAATTTTGGAAAGAAATTTGCGCCAAAGATGAGGTTGGATTTTTAGATTTAACCGACGATTTTTTAGTGACCCGCTTAACTTATTACCCTTTTTCGGATATGGAAGGGAATGACCACTTTAGTAAAGATGGTCACACGCTTTTAGCCCATCTCTTGGCCTATGAATTGGTTAAAAACAAAATGATTCCTTTTACCCAGTCGGTTTTGAAGTAAGGTAAGAGGGATTGTTTAGCTTGCCGAATGTTGAGATGTGAAAGGCCAAGACGGATGAAGTTTCATTTAAAAACCCTCGTTTTAATTTTCCCCTTATTTCTGACTTCGGCATTCTCCTTTGCTTTAAGCCCCCTGGTGCAATACAACGATTTAGTGGCGGGAGAAGGCATCCGCGGTTTTGAGGATGGCGCGTTTAATGACGCCCAGTTTAACAAGCCGACGGGGTTAGCCCTGAGTGAAGATGGTTCCATTTTGTATGTGGCCGATTGGGACAATAACCGCATTCGAACGATTGATTTGAACAATAAAAACAAGGTTCAAACCCTCGTCGGGACGGGTGAACGGGGATATAAAGACGGCCCTGTTTCTATCGCGATGTTAACCTGCCCGCGTTGTGTGGCGGTGCTGCCTGGTAATCTTATCGCGGTGAGTGAAGGGTTTTATGGCGGCGACACGGTCCGCATTCGTTTAGTCGATTTGAACACCAAAACCGTCTCCACTCTGGCGGGCGGCGGGCAATCCTATGACGATGGGGATGGCCAGAAAGAACTGCTGAGTAATATCTGGAGCATGGTTTATTCGCCCTCCGACAATTGTCTTTATTTTTCTGAGCCGGAAAGCGGCCGTTTTGAACAATTTAATCTGAAAACAAAAGTAGTTAAGACGCTTCTTTTTAAGAATCCTTTGGTGCCGGCTCCAGCGGCCTTGTGTTTGTTGGGGGATATGCTTTATCTGGCCGACCGGGATTCGGGAAAAGTTTACGGCATGGCGGTGACCAGCTTATCCAATGATGCATCCAAGAAAGCTCCGCCCATTTCATTAACTCCTGTTTGGGATAGAGGGCACTCGATTGTGGCTTTAGCGGGCTATGGATCGAGCCTCTACGCTTATGACACCGCGCCAGTTTCAGAAACGTCCCCCGTGTCGCGCATCCTGCCGGATCCGGGGCCGCTTTCTTTTGGATCAGTTTGGGGAGAGGTGATCTCAAAATCGTTCGCGGTTTTACCCCACTTTTCAGGAGTACAAGCGGGCACGCCGGTAGGATTTATCGCGGACAGCCGGTCGGACGGACGTTTTTTTATTACCAATCCTGTTAATTGCGTTGTGGCTTCCTTCAGGGATTTAGGCTTTGGGAATTTGATGAGCGACGGCTTTATTACCGAATTCACCTATCCCAAAAAGAAACCCTTTAGAACTTACAGAATTTTAATGTGCGGCAGGTCTTATCTCTTTTATGAAAGCGACCGTAGATGGGATGGCGGGCAGCTGGAGGCGCCCGGTTCCAACATCATGCTGCTCATGTCGAAGAAATTGGAATTGTATTTGAATAGCATGGCCGCTCTGGAAGATGTGCCTGTTCATTTTGAGGTATTTAACGATGGCAGGGTGATTGATTCACTCTGTTATGTATGGCCTTATTACGAGACGCCAAAAAAAGTTAAAGACTACGACATTGATTTGGTGATGGTCATGATGGACGCGGGACAAACCAGCATGGGGCAGTTTGGCCAGGCACCCATGACACCCGAAGGAATTCCCCAGGAAGCGATGGATCCTGAGTACACGTTAAAGCCGGATAAGGAAAAATATAAGACGGGGCCGCTTCGGGAGTTTTTTGACCTGCTTGAAAAAAGAAAAACGGAAACAAAGGTCGCGGGCGAATGGTCGATGGAAAAATTGCTCGCTGATGATCAGCTGAAAGAGAAGATGGAGGGCCTGATGGGGCGCCCTCTGGGTTTACTTCAAAAGAAATTCGATGAAAGTAAAACCAGCTGGGGTGTGCCGCCACAAGTTTGTATCTGTTATTTTCCTCAAGGCAAATTCCCGTACAAAAGCCACAGGGCTTTTTGGAAAGAGGTCTGCGCTAAGGAAAAGCTGGCGTTTATCGACATGACCGATGATTTTAGAGCCTTCCGATATACTTACTTTCCGATTTCGGACATGCTAGGGAACGATCATTTTTCCAAAGACGGCCACACCTTTATGGCGCAGCTTTTGGCGCATGAGCTGATTCGGGGAAAAATTATTCCGTTTAAAACGGCTGATTCACCTTAAGCGAGGGGCTATTACTCGCTACGTTTAGTGGTTTGAAAGCACTTGCCACACCGCCTATTGGAATGATACATTCTTGCCCTATTAAGTCCGCACCCCACACTTTTCCACACTTTTTGCGGCCTTTTTCTCACCAACATTGGAGAACCAGGCTTGTTCCTTAAAAAACTCGAAATTCACGGCTTTAAATCCTTCGCGGATAAAACAGAACTTCTTTTTGAACCGGGCGTTACGGCTGTCGTCGGGCCTAACGGCTGCGGTAAAACCAACGTTTCGGACAGCGTCCGTTGGGTCATGGGTGAGCAATCCGCTAAGGGTCTGCGCGCCTCTGAAATGACTGATGTTATTTTTAACGGGACTGATACCCGCAAACCTTCCAGCATGGCTGAAGTGACTTTGGTTCTTTCTAACGAAGATAAAACCATTCCTCTGGAATTTAACGAAATTTCTATCACCCGCCGGGTTTACCGTTCGGGCGAGGCCGAGTACCTCATTAATAAGGCGCCGGCCCGTCTCAAAGATGTTAAAGAACTTTTCATGGGAACGGGTTTGGGCACCAGTGCCTACTCCGTGATGGCCCAGGGCCAGATGGATCAAATCATTACCTCCAAGCCGGCGGAACGCCGTGCGATCTTTGAGGAAGCCGCCGGTATCACCCGTTACAAAGCCCGCAAGGTAGAAGCTTTGCGCAAGCTAGACGCCACCGAGCAGAACCTGGTGCGCGTGGCTGACATCATCGCTGAAATTAAACGCCAGATTTCTACCTTGGAACGTCAGGCCAAGCAGGCCGAGAAGTACCGCGAGTACAAAGAAAACCTGGGCAAGCTTCAAGTGCTCATTCATTTAGACAAAGCTTCCAAACTTAAAGGCAAGTTGAAAGACCTCAATCACAAGATGAACCAGGTGCGCGAACGTTTAGAAACCGCGCAGGGCGAAACCCACAAGTTGGAACACGATGAAAAAGCTCAGAGACATCAGCTCAATCAAATTGATGAGGAACTCACCCAGGCTCGGGAACAGGCTTACAAGATCAGCAGCGAAGTAGAAGTCACCCAGGGCCGGGCCGAAGGCGCGCGCCGGCACAAGAGCATGTTGACTGACCAAAAACAGCGCAATGAACAGCAAGTTTCGGAAGGCTTGATCCGCATTGAACAGCTCAAGGTTTGGGTTGCCGAACGTTTGCATTTGTTGGCGAACAAAGATTCTCAAAAAGCTGAAAAAGAATCAAATAAGAATGAATTGAAAAACCAGCTGTCTTCTTTAGACGGTGACCTTTCTAACAAGAATCAAGATTTGCAAAGCAAGAGCGCGACTGCCATGGAATTGGTGACCAAAGCCGCTCAAATGAAGGCGGAACTTGAATCCTTAAAGGCCCAAGACGAAGAGATTTCCCGCCGGGTGAACGATTTGGCCGCTCAAATCGAGAAGTTGGCCAATGAAATCACTAACGTGGATCAGCGTTTGATCCAATTACAGGATGAGAAGACCCGTTCTCAGGCCGAAGAAACCGAATTAGATGGTCAAATTCTCAAGCATCAAACGGCCTTGTCTGAAAGCGAAAGCCGCATTGAAGAACTCAACACCACTTTAAAGCAGTCCAACAATACCTTTTCCGAAGTCCGCTCCCGCTATGGTGTCTTGGAAGAATTGCAAAACAAACTCACGGGCTATGACCCGGGCGTAAAGGTTGTTTTACAAGCCAAACAATCCGAACCCCTGATGTGGCAGGAAGTGCTGGGTGTGGTCGCTAACCTGATTTCCGTGGATCAAACCTACGAAGCGGCGGTTGAAGCCATTCTGGGAAGCCAATTGCAGTCGCTGGTGGTTCAAAACCGCGCGACAGCTGAAAAAGTCATTAACTTCTTAAAGTCTGAGGGCCAGGGCAAGGTTTCTTTATTTGTGCTGGATGACCTGAACAAACTGCAAAACATCGCTTTGCCGGAAGGTTTGCTGAATGAAAACGGCGTGGAAGCGTCGGTGCTTTCGCTGCTTAAATATGAACCGGCGGTCGCGCCGGTAGTGAAGTTCCTCTTTGAACAAGATGTTTTCGCCAAGGATATGGCCAGTGCGGAAGCTTTGTTGGAACGCTATCCCCGCGTGCGTTTTGTCACTAAAGAAGGAGACCGTTTAGGTCCTTTGGGCTTCATTAAAGCGGGATCTGAAATTTCGGGCGTCTCCTTGTTGGGCCGCCATCGTGAAATGACCGAGTTGGGCGAAAAGGTAAAGCAGGTCGAAATCGAAATTCAGGAATTAGAACTGACTTTGGGTGACGCTAAGAAAGCCCGTAAAGATTCGGAAGACCAGCTGTTAGCCGCTGAAAGCCGCCGTCAGCATTTGAAAATCCGTTTAGCTGAAGGCGAAAAAGAAATTACCCAAATTCACGAAACCCTGGGCCGTTTGCACGATCAAAAGGCCGCGGAAGAAATTGAAAAGGCTGAAGTGGAACGCCACTGGAGCTCGGATAAGATTCGTGTGCAAGAATTGATGGAACTGCTCAGCCAAAGCGAACAGGAACAGCATTTAACCCAGGAAGAAATCTCCGCCGCCCGCAACCAATTACAAAACTTGCAGGTTCGCAAAGACGATATCTCCAAACAGATTATGCAGGTGGAAGTCGAGATTTCCGCTATGGATGAAGTCGCTTTGAGATCCAAAGAAGAAGCTGAACGCTATCAAATGGAGCAGGACCAGTTAACTCAATCAGTTGAACAAAAACGCCAGGAAAACGCTCAGATCAATGAGCAAGAACAACAATTGTCTTTGGACCTGACCAGCCTGGAAGAAAAAGCCGGCGGCCTTTCGGAAACTAAACATAGCGCTGATGATAAAGTGAAAGTCATTTCCGAAAAGCGCGAAGTGATCGCGGCTGAAACCCACGCCTGGACGGAAAAGGTTCATCATTCCCGCGCCAAGTTTGAGGAAGTTCAAAAAGAATTACATGGTTTTGAAGTGCAAGAAGCTCAAATTAACGTCGAGTCCCGCAACATCGAAGAGAAGCTTCAGGTCGAGTATAAAGTAGATTTGGATAATCCTCCGGTCAGCCTTGAAAAAGATTTCGACGGCGAATCCGCTGAAAAAGAATCCATTGAACTTCGCGCCAAGATTGAGCGTTTAGGCTTGGTCAACATGGTAGCGGTTGAGGAATATGACGAACTCAATCAGCGCTTTAAGTTTTTGACTGAACAGCGCGACGATCTTTTGACCGCTAAAGACGATCTTCAAAAAGCCATTAACAAGATCAACCTGACCTCGAAAGAATTGTTCACCTCGACCTTCGCGACGGTTCAAGAAAACTTTAAAGACACCTTCCAGCGTTTGTTTGAAGGCGGCCGTGCCGAACTGATTCTGGTGGATGAAGGCGATGTGCTGGAATCGGGCATTGAGATTGTAGCCCGCCCTCCCGGCAAGCGTTTGCAGTCGGTTTCGCTGCTCTCGGGCGGTGAGAAGGCTTTGACCGCGATCGCGCTGCTGTTCGCGCTTTTCATGGTTAAGCCCAGCCCCTTCTGCCTGCTGGACGAAATTGACGCGCCTTTGGACGATGTGAACGTGAGCCGCTTTACGCACTTGCTCAAAGAGTTCAGCAAGAAGACCCAATTCATCATGATTACTCACAGCAAAGTGAGCATGGAAACGGCGGACGTGATGTACGGCGTCACCATGCAGGAATCCGGTGTTTCCAAAATCATCTCTACTAAATTTAGAGAAAACACGCCGGAAGAATCTACTGTTTCCTAATGGGTTCCGCCTCCGTCGAGCAAAAGTTCAAAAAGTTCTTTTGGAATCGGGTGGGAGGCATTCTGCCGGATGGTCAAAAGTCTTCTTCCTCGAAAATACAATCGGTTTTAGTCCTTCGGCCGGATCGATTGGGTGATTTTGTTCTCTCCATACCGGCCTTGGCCGAATTGCAACGGCAGATGGGGAAGGCAGGACGTTTGACTCTGCTGGCGGGTGACCGGAACGCGCAACTGGCTCGTTTTTATTTTCCTGAGGCTAAAATCTGGGTCTCTAGGAAGAATATTTTTTCACGAGTGAGTCTTTGGTTTCGCCTTTGGTTTAACTCTTTCGACGCGGTCATTGATCTTCATTCCTATCCTTTTTCCACCACCACGACATTACTGAGTGTTTTTTCCGGCGCGCCCATTCGGGTCGGCTTTTGGGCGGTGGGTGATTTTCAAGAATATTCATCTGTTTCCAAAAGGGTTTTTAATCAGGGGACTAAAGCTCCGGCTGAAAACCTGCCGGAAGTTCAAAAAAGCTTTTTGCTAATCAAGCGGCTTTTTCCTAAGGCGAAGCTGGATTTATCCAAAGGAAACCTGCCATCCGTTTCGAAAAAAATCGAAGCGGCGGTGGAGAGTTTTTACACCAAGGCTGACATCAAGACGCAAGATAAAGTCTTGGGCATTCATCCCACGCTTCAAAAGCAGGACAACCGTTGGTCTCAAGAAAAATATCTGGAACTCATTAAAGGATTAACTTCGGTCAAAGGTTTGAAAATAGTGGTGGTTCATGGCAAGGGAGAGATGGATGAGTTGGAGCGGTTTCAGAGGCTGACCGCCGGTTTTTCCAATGTGTTTACCCTCCCCAGCGACGACCTTTTCTTTATACTGGAAGCGGCTAAAAGGTTTGACGGTATGGTCTGTAATGACAGCGGCATCATGCATGTGTGCGCCTGGGTCACGCCTCTTTTCGCTGTTTTTGGACCCAGCAACGCTAAACGCTGGGGGCCCCAAAATCAAAAAAGAATCAAGCATCACATTTTTCAAACCAAAGATGGTTTGTGCGATTCGGTGAAGCCGAAACAAGTTGTTCAAGTTATTCGAAGAGAATTGTTTTAATTCAAGTCAGGTGTGGCCATGGGTCTGTTTGACAAATTCAAAAACGGTCTTTTTAAAACCGCCCAGCAGTTAGCGGGAAATCTGGAAACGCTTTTAACGGGCGCGACCCAACTTTCTAACGCGACCATCGATGAACTGGAAGAACGCCTGGTAAAGGCGGACGTGGGAACGGCAACCGCCGCCGCGATCGTCAAAGAAGTTAAAGAGTCGGTTAAAAATGAACCAGCTTTGGATAACGTTATCCTTGCCAATCATCTCCGTAAATCGGTTTTAGGAAAACTCTCAAAAGTCCACGTAGCGGCTAATCTGCCCCACCCGGTGATTATTTTGCTCGTGGGAGTCAATGGAGCGGGAAAAACGACCACTGCAGGGAAGCTTGCCGCGCGGTTTTCTTCCGAGGGGAGAAAAGTTCTCCTGGCGGCGGCGGATACTTTCCGCGCGGCAGCCGAAGAACAGCTGACGGAATGGGCAGGGCGTGCTAAAGTAGAAATCGTTCGTGGCGCACATGGAGCGGCTCCTTCGGCGGTTGTTTTCGATGCTCTAAAATCCGGGCTTTCCCATGGTTCGGATTGCATGGTGGTGGATACGGCCGGTCGTTTACATAACCGCTTGAATTTGATGGAAGAATTGAAAAAAATAGTCCGGGTGGCGGAAAAAGCCGCTCCAGGAATCGCCCAGGAAAAGTGGCTGGTTTTAGATGCCAATACCGGGCAAAACGCCATGAATCAGGCTAAAGAATTTCATAAAGAAGTCGGTCTAACTGGTTTGATTTTGACTAAAATTGACGGTACAGCTAAGGGCGGTATTGTGGTGGCCCTGGCCGTTGAACTGGGATTGCCGGTACGCTATTTGGGTGTGGGTGAACAGGTGGATGATTTAATACCGTTTGATCCCCAGATGTTTGTGGAGGCTTTGGTTCCGATAACAGCCGCTCATTCTTCGTGAAGGAAGTTCTGCATGGAAAGATTAGCTCTTAATTCGCGTGGCGCTCTCTCAAATAACGCTGTGACAGTGGTGGATATCGAGGGTGTTTTGGATATTAACACGGTCAGCGATTTCGAAACTCTTCTTCAAGATTTATTCAAAAAGAAACAATACAAATTGGTTTTAAACATGAAGCAGCTTACCTACATCTCCAGCGCCGGTTTTGGCGTGCTGATGAGCATTATTAAAGACGTCCGTAAAAACAAAGGCGACATCAAGATCGTCAACGTTAGCTCCGATATTTATAAAGTGTTTGATCTTTTGGAACTGCCCGGGTTATTTCACATTCTCAAGACGGAGCAGGATGCCGTCGGCGAATTTTAGCCTAATGTTTTTCTCTAAACGATTTTCCTCGAGTTTATCCCTTCTCTCGCTGCTTTCTCTTTTGTCTTTTCCGCTTTCGCTCTCGGCTAAAGAAGCTCAAATCACCATCCTCTTTACCAACGATCATCACGGTCAAGTAGAACCCCTTCATGTCTCGAACGCGTCCAAACCCGTCGGCGGCGTGACCCGCCGTATGGCACTCATTCAAAAAATACGCCAGGAAGTTGGCGAGAAGAATGTCATCTTGGTAGACAGCGGCGATCTTTTTCGGGGTACAGCCTTTTCTGAAATGACCGACGGCAAAGTGGATTGCGCGGCCTATCAATTGATGCGTTATGACGCTATCGGGCTAGGCGAGCAGGATTTTGACTACGGCAAAAAAACCCTCTTGGAGTACCGCAAAGAATTCAGCCTTCCCTGGGTTTCGGCCAATGTGGTCAGCGGGGGACAGCCTTTTATCCGCCCTTACGTGCTCAAGTCAGCTGGAAACATTAGGGTGGGGTTGATTGGTTTTAGTTCGCAGGACGCTTTGTCGGTAGCCCGGCGCGAGAATGTTCGTGGTCTTATCTTTAATCCGCCGGATGCGGCAGCCAAGGGTCTTCATTCTATTTTTAAAAAAGACGCCGATATTTTTGTGGTCTTGAGCCGTTTGGGTGTGGATGCGGATAAAAAATTTGCCAAAAACAATTCTTATCTCCATGTCATCTTAGGCGGCCGCAGCCAAACTGTTTTAACCGAGCCGATTGTCACCAAAGCCAAAGACGGTTCGCTGGTAGGGCCGATTATTGGGCAGGCGGGCTCCCAGGGGCTTTATTTGGGCCGTTTGGACTTGAGCATTGAAGGCCATCGGGATCCCAAAACCAAAAACGCCACCTACTCTGTCACGGATTATAAATACCAACTCATCCCTATTACTTCCGATATGCCGGAAGATCCGGATATGGTGGCTTTGTTGGAAAAGTACAGCTCGAGGTTAGAACAAAAACCCCTCAACGAACCTTTGGCGGAAGCTTTGAAAGCCGATGCCAATAACGAAGGGGACTCGGTCTGGGGCCAGTTAGCGGCGGATGAGATTCGCCAGGCTTCTCACGCGGATGTGGCCCTCATTAACAGCGACTTTTTCCATTCGGATTTTCAGACCGGAACGATTACCCGGGAAATTCTTTATGAAATGCTGCCCACCGATAATGAAATTGTGACAGTTGAAATTCCCGGCGTTTATTTGCGAAAAACCATTGAATTGGCTGAAACTAAAAAAGGGCAAGGCGGCTTTTTACAAATTTCAGGTCTGAAAGTGACGCGTACAGGCGACAACCTTTCAATCATGGTGGGGAATGAGCCTTTAAAAGACCACCAAAAGTACCAATTGGCCTTAAATGACTTTTTAGCTGATGGAGGAGATGGTTACGATCAGTTGAGACGTCTAAAGTATCGTAAGCGAACCGATGTCATGATCCGCGAGCTCTTAGAAAACGCCTTGAAAACCCGTAAAAAAATCGCCATGACCGATTTAGAAAAACGCTGGAATTTTTAGCCCTAAATTTGGGATAAGTCATAGCTTGATCAAGGCCGTCTTGGTATAACGGTGTCGCTTCTGTAAGGGCGCCGGCGGGTATTTGACACAAATTCGAATGAATATGAATTATTGGATCGAACATGGCTCGAGCAAAATCCTCAACTTCTACTAAAGAAACTCCCGCTAAACCAGTTCATTCTCACGCGCACATGCCGAAGCCTAAAGTCTTATTTGTTGCCTCCGAAGTCTATCCATTTGCAAAAACAGGCGGCTTGGCCGATGTGGTCGGCGCCCTGCCTCATGCTTTGCTCAAATTGGGCTGCGAAGTCGCCGTGGTCATGCCCAAGTACAAGATTATTTCACCCGAAAAATACAAACTTAAATACGAGATCAATGGTCTGGCCGTTCCGATGGGAATGGGCGACTTAAACGCCGATGTTTTGTCCACGCGGTTGGGCGATACTCACGCCAAAGTTTATTTTATTCAAAACGACCGCTACTTTGACCGGGATGGTCTCTATGGAACGCCCGAAGGGGACTATCAAGACAACGCGGGCCGGTTCGCGTTTTTTTCCAGGGCGGTTTTGGAGCTGCTTCGGGCTTTAGATTGGTATCCGGACGTGCTTCATCTCAATGATTGGCAAACCGGGCTTATACCAGCCTATTTGAAAACGCTTTACTCGGATCAAACTTCTTTCAAACAAGTGAAGACGCTTTTTACTATTCACAATATGGCCTATCAGGGTTTATTTCCGAAATATATTTTGCCGATGACTGGGCTTCGCTGGGAAGAGTTTGTGCATGAAAAACTGGAGTTTTATGACCAGGTTAATTATCTCAAATCAGGCCTAGTTTATTCGGACGCTATCAGCACGGTTTCGCCGACTTATGCCGCTGAAATTAGGACCGATGAGTTTGGCCAGGGACTTCAGGGTGTTCTTAATCTTCGTTCCAGTGATTTACACGGCATTTTAAACGGCATTGATTACGATGAATGGAATCCGGCGACCGACAAAGAAATACCGGCCCAATACACGGTAAAGAATCATGACCGCAAGATTGAATCCAAGATAAAGCTCTTGCACGAGTTGGGATTGGAATTTAAGGCTCAAACCCCGGTCATTGGTTTGGTTTCCCGCTTGAGTGACCAAAAAGGCCTGGATTTAATCGCGGAAGCCATTGAGCCCTTTTTAGCCATGGATGTTCAACTGGTGGTTTTGGGTACGGGCGACCTTCGTTATCACGAAATGTTTGAGGCTCTCAAGAACCGCTTTCCCCAGAAATTGTCCGTTAATTTTAAATTTGATAACCGCCTGGCCAAACTGATTTACGCCGGAAGCGATATGTTTTTAATGCCCTCGCGTTTTGAACCCTGCGGATTGGGCCAACTGATCGCGATGAAGTATGGTTCCATACCTTTGGTCCGTAAAACCGGAGGCCTGTCCGATACGGTAGAAAACCTCTCACCTGAAGGTAAAAAGGGCTCAGGCTTTGTGTTTGAAAACTATAAAGCGGAGGATCTGCTGTTTACGATCCGCCGGGCGGTGGAAGCCTTTCATCAGCCAAAAATCTGGAAAGAACTGGTTCACCGGGCGATGACCAAAGATTTTTCCTGGGACGCCTCGGCTAAACAATATTTAGAACTTTACCGGCAAATTCAGCGTAAATAAGCTGAAAAAAGTCTAAGAATGTCGTCCGGTCAGCTGAAAAAACACCAAAAAAAGTCTTACTATAACGGCTATGACAACCTCTTTAATTCAACTCATTGAGCAAAAAGACGACCTTCTTCGGCAGCGTTGGAACGCTTCTATTAAGTCTTTAGAAACACGCGTGGATCTTTTCCAGTGCGACTCGCCGGTATTCGGTGAAATACGCCGGTTGATGATGAGCCTGATCTCCATTGTGGAAAATAAAGAAAGCGCTGAGCACGCGGTGGATGCCCAGCTCAGACCCATTGTTTTTCAATTAAGGGATTTGCAGACGACCCATCACTTGTCATCGGCTGAAATGGTGTTTCTTTTATTTCTGATGCGGGACACACTGAAAGAAATGATGAATGACTCGGGTTTCGGTGACGCCTATCCTGAGAATGGCCGTCTTTCCTCCAAAGACGCTTTGAAACAAGCCTCCAACCTGATGAATCGCCTGGGTTTGGTGTTCTTTGAGAATGCCATGCGTTTGAGCGACGAAGACGCAGGCCAGCAGGATGTTTTGGCCATTGAATATGCTTTACTCTATGAAAGAACCCGCCAAATCGCCATTACGGACCGGCTGACTGGTCTTTACAACTTTGGATATTTTTTAGACCGCCTCAAAGAAGAAAAAATGAGAGCGGAAAGATACCATCGTCTTTTGTCACTGATCATTTTTGATATTGATAACTTTAAGAAGTACAACGACGCCAACGGCCACCCGGCGGGTAATGAGGTTTTGAAAAAAATCGCCCAAATTCTCAAGGCTGAAGCCAGGGAAGTGGATATTGTGGCCCGCTATGGCGGTGAGGAAATGGTAGTGATTCTTCCTGAAACGGGCAGGCACCGAGCCGCGGAATTGGCCGAACGTATCCGCGAGAAAATCGCGTCAACGGTTTTTGACAAAATGGAAAGCCAGCCCCTCAAGAAGGTAACGGTTTCGGCTGGTGTGGCCACCTATCCAGTGGACGCGGCCAACGAGGATTCACTCACTAAAAGGGCGGACGCGAGCCTTTATGAAGCCAAGTCGAAGGGGCGCAACCAGATTGTTTCGTTTGATCCGGGAACCCGTGTGACGGTCACCTACCGGGCGGGCAAAGACATCGACAAGGTGGCTTTGGTGGGCAATTTTAACAACTGGGATAAAGATGTGGATCTGATGACACGCCAGGCTGACGGAAGCTTTCAGTTTGTCATGCCTTTGACGCCTGGCACTTATCACTATAAGTTTGTT
>JABDGD010000006.1 GCA_013286205.1 Candidatus Firestoneibacteriota bacterium
TGGTGCGTGAGTCTGGCGGTGACCGCAGCGCGGTGACCGGTGGAACCAAGGTTATCTCGGACTGGCTGATCATCCGTGTCTCGACAGACCCGGGCAACAGTTTCTTAGACCGTATGATTTCCATGGTGGAAGGCGCCAAGCGCCAAAAGACCCCCAATGAAATCGCGCTCAATATTCTTTTGGCGGCTTTGACCATTGTGTTTTTAATTGTGTGCGCTACGCTGCTACCTTTTTCCATCTTCAGCGTGTTTGTTTCCGGTTCGGGCCAGGTGGTGACGGTTACCGTGCTGGTGGCGCTCTTTGTCTGTCTGGCGCCGACCACTATCGGCGGTCTTTTATCGGCCATTGGTATCGCGGGTATGGACCGCATGATCCAGGCTAATGTGATTGCCATGTCAGGCCGGGCCGTCGAGGCGGCAGGAGACGTGGATGTGCTTCTCCTGGATAAAACCGGAACTATTACGCTGGGCAATCGTCAGGCGACTGAGTTTATTCCGGCTTCCGGTATTGATATGGTTAATTTGGCTGAAGCGGCTCAATTGTCCTCGCTGGCGGACGAAACGCCAGAAGGCCGCAGCATTGTGGTGTTGGCAAAAGAAAAATACAGGCTTCGGGCCAGGGCGATTGAGGATTTAAAAGCGACTTTTATCCCTTTTACCGCGCAAACCCGCATGAGTGGCGTGGATATCGGTAAACGGTCTATCCGCAAGGGCTCGGCGGACGCGGTGGAAGCTTATATCAAGTCTGAGGGCGGCAAATACCCAGATGATGTTCGGGTGGGTGTGGAAGCTATTTCCCGCAGGGGCGGTACGCCTTTGGTGGTGGCTGAAGGAAAAACCGTTCTGGGTGTGATTCACCTGAAAGATATCGTGAAGGGCGGCATTCAGGAACGCTTTGCCGAACTGCGCCGGATGGGGATTAAGACCATCATGATTACCGGGGACAATCCCTTAACCGCCGCGGCCATCGCCGCCGAAGCGGGAGTCGATGACTTTTTGGCCCAGGCGACGCCTGAAAACAAACTCAAACTCATCCGTGATTCCCAAGAAGGCGGCCGCTTGGTCGCTATGGCGGGCGACGGTACGAACGATGCCCCCGCCTTGGCCCAGGCCGATGTGGCGGTGGCCATGAATACGGGAACTCAGGCCGCCAAAGAGGCGGGCAACATGGTGGATTTGGACTCTAACCCCACCAAGCTCATTGAGATTGTGAAGATTGGCAAACAGCTTCTGATGACCCGTGGTTCTTTGACCACCTTCAGCATCGCCAATGACGTGGCCAAGTATTTTGCCATTATCCCGGCGGCTTTCGCGGTGACTTATCCTGAATTGAACGCCCTCAACATCATGGGCTTATCTACGCCCCAAAGCGCCATTCTCTCGGCTGTCATTTTTAACGCCCTGATTATTGTGTTCTTGGTGCCTTTGGCCTTGAAGGGGGTTCAATACAAACCCGCTTCAGCCTCGGCCCTGCTTCGAAATAACTTTTTGGTTTATGGATTGGGCGGGGTGGTGGTGCCTTTTGTGGGTATCAAACTTATCGACATGATTTTAACCGCTTTGAAATTAGTGTGAGAGGAAACGAAATGTTTAAAGAAATCATTCATCAAACTAAGTTATCGCTGATTTTTGTGGTGGTCTTCACGGTTTTAACTGGGCTGATCTATCCGGGGGTGATGACGCTATTGGGAAAGGTTTTCTTTTCGCATCAAACGGAAGGGAGCTTTATTGAAAAGAATGGCAAAAAGGTGGGCTCGGAACTGATTGGGCAGCCCTTTGACGACCCCAAGTATTTCTGGAGCAGGCCCAGCGCCACCTCGCCTTACGCTTATAACGCGGCTAATTCGGGCGGGTCTAATTCGGGTCCGACGAATCCTGATTTGATTAAGACGGTTCAGGGAAGGGTGGAGGCGCTTCGAAAGGCCGATCCGACCAACACCGCTCCTGTTCCGATGGATTTGGTGACGGCTTCGGGCAGCGGTCTGGACCCCCACATCAGTATCGCCGCGGCGGAATATCAAGTGGAGCGGGTGTCGAGGGTCCGCAAGGTTGATGTGAAGGTCGTGAAAGATTTAATGGAGAAGTACATCGAAGGGAATTTTTTGGGCTTTATTGGAGAACCTGGAGTGAATGTGGTGAAGCTGAATTTGGCTTTGGATGAGTTGAAGTAGCGCCCTTCCACGAATCCGTTTGGGGATGGGTTTAATTTAGAACCCGGTAGACCGGGAGAAGGATATGTTGTCATGAATTTGAAAAACTCTTTGTTCGTGAAAGGGCTTTCGTCGCTTTTGGTGATGGGAGTGCTTTTAGTCTGGGGAGGACAAGTCTGGGCTGATACTTCAGCCGCGGCCACTCCCGTGGAAACGGTGACGCCCGCGAAGCCCGATCCATTCACTTTCGCGGACTTTACCTGGATGAACGGCAATAGCCGGGTGAAGGATAACCCATTGGACAGTAAGTATTTCACGCCGGAATTTCTATTTGACGCTCATTACATCTACGACTTCGCGAATCCGATTGACCATACCCTGGTCGGAACCACGGAAGGCAGCCGCACTCAGGAGCTAGAAGTTCAAGAGGTGGGTATTGGGGGTGATATCCATGTGGATAACGTGATTGGACGAGTCTTGACTCAGTTCGGAACAAACGCCACTCAAACTGTCCGCAATGATGCCAGCCCTGGACGGGGAACCACTGACCTGGCCGACGCGATGCGCTATATTTCGGAAGCCTGGGGCGGTTATCACCTGGATGTGAATTATGGTTTAAATATTGAGGCGGGTTTGTTCATGTCCTATATCGGGCTCTTCAGCTATTACAGCCCTGAGAATTGGACTTATCAGCCCTCTTATGTTTCCTCCAATACGCCCTGGTTCTTCAACGGAGTGAGGGTTCAGTGGTTCCCGGAACAGAACTTGAAAATTGAGCCCTGGATCATTAATGGCTGGCAGTCCTACGGTATGTTTAATAACCAGCCGGGCTTGGGTTATCAGGTGAAGTGGGCGCCCAATGGAGATATCTCTACGGTATTTAACGGTTATTACGGCGCTGACAACTTGGGCGCGCCCAATTTATACCGGATGCATACGGACAACAGTCTTTTAGTGAAATACCTGGATGATCCCAAAGCGCCGATCGACAAGATCGCCTTTTCACTCACAGTGGACTACGGACAAATGTGGGGTTCGGTGCCTTCCAGCCTGGGCTATGTGGACAACAATGGAAACTCGGTGACCAACATCACGCCCGCCCAGGAAAACTTCTTTGGGGGCATGCTGTACAACCGTTTTTGGTTTGACCATGACCACCAGGCCATTACTTTGGGCGGGGGGTGGATGACCAACACTGGACGCTACTTGGTACTTTTGCCCGATGTGCCTAACGGTCAGACCGGAGGCGCGAACGCGGCGAATTACAGCAACTCTAACTTCACCGAAAACGCCGGCGATCCTTTCACCGGATGGGATTGGACGGTGACCTGGAGCATTATGCCGAGCCAGTACTTGATGTATCAGATTGAATTCAACCATCGCGGCTCCTCGGTGCCTTATTTCGCGGGACCGGGCGGCATTACCTCGCCGAATGGCGTCAATGTGGGCGCGACGGGCGGCTATGTGCCGAATCTGGTGACATCTGAAGACCGGATTAACGTGGCTTGTGAGTTGGAAATCTAAATAGTCCTTCTTATATAAGCAGGGCAGGGCGGTTTTTTATCGGTTTCAGGGACCGATAGGATTCCGCCCTGTTATGTTTTAATCAGCTCTTTGCCGTTCGTTATAATAAGTTGTGACCCCAATACAGTCAGGTGACAAAAATGACGGATAAACGCCCCGATCCAGACCTTCTTTTAACCCGTGTTCAGGCGCAGGAGCGCGAGGTTTCCCGCGGCAAACTGAAGGTTTTTTTCGGTTTTTCGCCCGGTGTGGGAAAGACTTACGCCATGCTAGAGGCGGCCCGGGGACGCCAAAAGGAAGGGGCTTCGGTCTTGCTTGGCGTGGTGGAAACCCATGGCCGGAAGGACACGGCTAATCTGCTGGAAGGCCTGGAAGTACTGCCGGCGCAAAGTTTTGACTATAAGGGCGCTGCCCTGAAAGAATTTGACCTGGACGGCGCGATTAAGCGCCATCCGGATTTACTTTTGGTCGATGAACTGGCCCACACCAACGCCGAAGGCTCCCGCCATTTAAAGCGTTGGCAGGATGTGCAGGAACTGCTAGACAACGGCATTAACGTTTATACCACCCTCAATGTGCAGCACTTAGAGAGCGTGAATGACATTGTGGCCCAGATTACGGGCGTCATTGTGCGTGAAACCATTCCGGATAAGGTAGTGGCTGAAGCGGACGATGTGGAACTGGTCGATTTGCCGCCTGATGACCTGTTGAAGCGACTGGAAGAGGGTAAGGTTTACTTGCCTGACGCGGCACAAAGGGCCATCAAGAATTTCTTCCGCAAGGGTAACCTGATTGCCTTACGCGAAATCGCTTTGCGCATGACCGCGGACCGGGTCAATGAACAGGTTCAAGACTACCGCCGCAATATGGACATTACCCAGACCTGGCCCACGGCGGACCGTATTTTGGTTTGTGTTAGTTCCAACCCCGCGTCCGCCAATCTGATCCGCGCCGCCCACCGCATGGCCAAAAGCCTGCGCGCGGGCTGGATCGCGGTTTATGTGGAAACCCATCCGGAGCGCCAATCCGAACAATCCAAGGCTATTGTTATGCGTCATTTGAAGCTGGCGGAGCAATTGGGCGCGGAGACCGCTATGTTGAGCGGGCTGAACTTTACTGAAGAAATCATGACCTACTCCCGCGAGCGCAATGTGACCAAGATTTTTGTGGGGAAGCCCGGCGCCAGTTGGTGGAGCCGCTGGTTTAATCCATCGCCAGTGGATGTTTTGCTCCGTCGCAGCGGCGAGATTGATATTTATGTGACGAAAGGCGAGACCCAGGAGGGGCCGCCCGCTGTCAAACCCAGGCCGGTTAAAAATGAAATTGAGTGGGCTGCCTATGGGTATGCCTTATTGACGGTGGCGGTGAGCACAGGCGCGGCCTGGGCGATTTTTCCACTGGTTGATTTATCCAATATCATCATGCTTTATCTTTTTGGAATTTTAGTTATTTCCTCAAAGCAGGGGCTGGGGCCGTCCACATTGGCTTCTATCCTCAGTGTGGTGGCGCTGGATTTTTTCTTTGTACAACCGCGTTTTTCCTTCGCGGTGTCTGATACCCAGTATCTTTTTGTGTTCCTGGTCATGCTATTAGTGGGGTTGGCGATTAGCAGTTCAACCGTGCGTATCCGCCAGCAGGCACAGGTTTCCAGGCTTCGTGAAAGACGGACCGCGGCGCTTTATGCCTTGAGCCGGGAACTGGCTTCGACCCGAGGGACAGCGGACCTTTTGGAAATTGCGGTCAAACACATCTCCGAAGTCTTTGATAGTTCCGTCATCGCTTTTCTGCCGGACGAGTATGGCCGGCTTCAAGTGCAGTGCGGGAATGTGGCCGACTTTAAATTAACCGCCAAAGAGATGGGTGTGGCCCATTGGGCCTATGATTTGGGCCAGATGGTTGGCAAGGGAACAGACACTTTGCCGGGTACAGACGCTCTCTACGTGCCTTTGTTGGCCTCGGGAGAGCCTGTAGGCGCGCTGGGAGTGAAGCCCCATTCACCCGAGAAGCTCTGGATACTGGAGCAGATGCACTTGTTGGAAGCCTTTGCCCACCAGACCGCGCTGGCGGTTTCGGGCGATAAGCTGGCCGAAAAACAGCAGCACATTCAAATGCAGATGGAGACCGAAAAGCTCCGCAGTTCACTTCTGAGCTCAGTGTCGCACGACTTGCGGACGCCCCTGGCGGCTATTACGGGATCCATCAGCAGTCTTTTAGAAACTGGAATGACTTTGGACGCGGCGACCCGGCATGACCTTTTGGAAAACATTCATGATGAAAGCGGGCGGTTGGAACGGCTGGTCAATAATCTTCTGGAAATGACCAAGCTTGAATCGGGCGGCGTACAGCCGCAAAAGGAACTTCAATATCCGGCTGAAATTATTGGCTCAGCGGTAGCCCGGGTGGATAAAAAGCTGACCGGCAGGCCCGTGAATATTCAAATTCCAAACGACTTACCCATGGTGCCAATGGATAGTCTTTTGATTGAACAAGTGTTGGTCAATTTGTTGGAGAACGCGGTGAAGTATACCCCGGAAAAAAGCGCCATTGATATTTCGGCCTGGATTGAAAAGGATAACTTGGTAGTACAGGTAGCTGACAGGGGACTAGGTGTGCCCGAAGAGGATTTGAACCGTCTCTTTGAAAAGTTTTACCGTGGTCCTCAAAAGATGAATAAAAGCGGCGCTGGTTTGGGATTGTCAATTTGCAAAGGGTTTGTGGAGATTCATGGCGGTTCGATTTGGGCGGAAAACAGACCCGAAGGTGGAGCTTTATTTAAGTTCACCCTTCCTCTCGAATCGCCCTTAGAGCCGGGAGAAAAAAATGCCTGATCATTTCACCGTACTCATGATCGAGGACGAGGCTCCCATCCGTCGTTTTTTAAGACCCGCGTTGGAAAGTCAAAATTTTAAGGTGATTGAGGCGGTGACCGCGGAGGAGGGTTTGTCCTTGGCGTCTTCCCACCAGCCGGATGTCATTCTGCTGGATTTAGGTTTGCCGGACATGGATGGGTTGGAAGTGATTAAACGTCTGCGTGAGTGGACGGCGATTCCCATTATTGTTTTAACGGCCCGTGAAAAAGAAAAAGACAAGATTTTAGGTTTGGACGCGGGGGCGGATGATTATTTAACCAAGCCATTTGACATTGGGGAGCTGATGGCGCGTCTTCGGGTGGCCTTGAGGCATCTTCAAAAGGTCAAGCTGGGAGACAAAGAGCCCCTATTTGAGACTAAAGATTTCAAAGTTGATTTATCTTCCCGGGTGGTCACCATTCGGGGTCAGGAAGTTCATTTAACGCCTCATGAATATGATTTGCTGGCTTTACTGGTGCGGCACGCTGGCAAGGTAGTGACTCAGAAACAAATCTTGAAAGAAATCTGGGGACCGGCCGCGGGCGATCAAACGCAGTATCTGCGGCTCTATGTTCATCAGTTGCGTCAAAAGCTTGAGCCAAACTCAAATCGCCCAAAATATATCATCACTGAACCCGGCATTGGCTACCGGCTCAAGTACGAATAGTTAAATTCTTTGTAATTTCCGCCTGTTTTTTTGCGGATAAGTCATGAAAACGATACCAACTAAATAAGGCGTTTTGTGGACAAAAATTCAATGCTATATTGATGAAAGATTTACATGGCAAAGAGGCCCCGTGGACCAATCGCCCGATAACAACAAAAAAAACATCGTCAAGTTGGCCCACTTGTACTTTCAAGGCGGGCAATGGGATAAGGCTTTAGCCGAATACCGTAAAATCCTTGTAACGGATCCTGAGGATATGAACACCCATAACACTTTGGGTGATATTTATCTCAAGAAGAATTCCTTCCAAGTCGCGTATGAATCCTACAACAAAGCCGCCAATGGTTTTCTGAGCCGCGGTCAGGCCGACAAAGCCGTTCAAATTTACCGCAAAATGGTCAAGATCGACACCTTCAAGCTGACAGACGAAGCGCGGGCAAAAGTCAATTTTGCCAATAATTACATCCGGTTGGATGACGCGTTAAAGATGGAAAAGGTTGAAGAGGCGATCGAAATACTCGGCGGGTTGAAGAAGATTCGCGCTGACGATCCAATTATCGCGCCCAAGCTGGTGGAACTTGATTGCATTATCGCGGAGCTGCCCGTATCCGTGCTCCAATTTCAAAAGATCGGTGACGCCTTTTTAAAGCACAATCTTTTTGAAAAAGCGCAGGAAATGTTTAAGCGGATCACACAAATTAACCCGAACGACATCTCGGTCAGGACAAACCTGGCCCAGGTTTACTTAAAACAGGGGTCAGAAAGCGACGCGAAGAAAGAATATCTCAGCATCGCTGAGGAAGCGCTGGAAAAAGAAAATCTAGACCAGGCTTTTGACTTTGCCCAAAAAGCCATCGCTCTCAAAAGTGTGGAAGCGCACTATGTCTCTGGTTTGATCTACTTCAAACGAAAAAAATGGACCGAAGCTAAAAACGATTTTGAGCAACTGCTTCGAATCAAGGTGACGCATTTAGGCGCTTTGCTTCATCTGGGGCTGGTCTTGGATACCCTAAATCAACCGGATAAAGCCGAGGAGATTTTTCATAAAGCTTTGAAGGTGGATCAAGATGATCCGCAAGTTCAGGAAGCCTGGATCGCTTTTTGCATTAAACACAAAGACAAAGAAACGACCATCCCTTATTTAACTGTTTTGCTGGATAAAGCCTTCTCCGAAAATAATCTGGAGCGGGCGGTGAAGCTTGCGAAGATGATACTTCAATTAGACCCGAAGCTTGTTTTTGCCCACGTCAAACTGATTCAAATGCTTCAGACCCAGGACGATATGAACGGCGCGGCGGACGCTTGCTGTGCGTTGGCTTTAGTTTATGAAAAACAACGCAAATTTACGGAGGCGGCCGAGTGTGTTGAAAAGGCCCTTCTTTTGAGCCCGTCCAACGCGGAAGTTTTAGAAAAGGTTTTGGCTGATTTAAGATATAAAGCCTCGCCGCCTGTGGCGCCGGTTTTGACTTTAGTTGAAGAACCGATTCCGGCACCGGTAGTCATTGAAAAACAAGCGCCCGTAGAAGTCTCGCAGCTGCATAAAGTGGAACCTGAAGAGTTTTTCAGCCAATCCAATCCGCTTCCGAAGTCGGAAAAAACTACACAGGAAATTTACGAGGCTCAAATGGCGACGGCGGAACAGTGTGTGCGACAAGGATTGCTTAAAGCCGCGATTGAGATCTATCAGCATCTGTTAGACGTGAACTCTGGTGTGATTGAAGTTAAAAGAAACACTGGGGAAGAAAACGACGGCTTTATGAAGAAATTGATGTAATACGGCCATTAATTGAGTTTTTTCGAAGCTCTTAACCGCCTTTTGTGCTCCTCTGAACACCCCAAAATATTTTGCCACTGACTCTTCAGTTCGCTCTTAGCCATATTCCATCTATTTCGGCCCTTTATTGCGCTCGCAAAACCACGATGTTATAGTAGCAAGAAGCTTATATTGCGAGTAGGGGTTCAATGGGCAATCCAGCCAATGGCGATAAAAAAAACATAGTGAAATTGGCCTACCTCTATTTTCAAGAGGGTCGATGGGACAACGCCATCGAAGAATACCAAAAGCTTCTAGAGTTAGACCCGGAAGACATCAATATCCACAACATGTTGGGCGATGTTTATGTCCGAAAAAACGCGTCCGCCCAGGCTTACGACGAATATAGCAAGGTGGCGGCGGATCTGGTGAGCCGGGGGCAATTAGATAAAGCGGCCCTCATCAATAAGAAAATTGCCCGTTTGGATAGAGGGCAGCTTTCCGCTGAAGCGCAGCAAAAGCAAAATCTCATTAAATTACATACCGAAGCGGATGAAGCCCTTGAGGAAAACAGGGTCGAACAAGCCATTGACGCTTTTAGTGAAATTTTGAAATTGGATTCAGACGACTTAATTGTGGCCTCGAAGCTAGCCGAACTTGAGGAAAAAATGGGGCGCGTTAATGACGCGGTGGAGCAATATACCCGCTTGGGCGAGTCCTTCCTAAAAAGCCACTTGTTTAAAAAAGCGCAGGAAATGTTTAAAAAAGTCGTGACGATGGATCCGCAAAACATGGCGGCCCACCTCAATCTGGCCCAGATTTATATCAAACAAGGATCCGAAAGCGACGCTAAAAAAGAATACTTGAATGTGGCCGAACAGGCTTTGGCGAAGGATGAGTTAGACGCCGCTTTGGAGTATGGCAATAAGGCGGTTGAGTTGAAAAGTATTGAGGCCCATTACGTAGTGGGTATTGTTCAATTTAAAAAGCAGAAGTGGGCCGAGGCCAAGAATGAATTCGAGGTTTTGCTGAGATTTAAAGTGAGCCATGTGGGCGCTCAGGTTTATTTGGCCAAAGTTTTTGCGGGCATGGAACAATCAGACAAAGCGGTTGAGGCTTTTCAAAAGGCCTTAAAACTTGATAAAGACAATATGTTCGCTTTAGAGTCCTGGGCTGAATATTGCGTTCAGAAAAAGAACGTGAAAGACGCGGTTTCGACTTTAACGACGCTGGTGGATAAGGCAATCGCCGCCGGTGATTTTAACAAGGCGGTAGAACTTGCCAGGACGCTGGTTTCAGTTGACCCCAAGCTGGTTCCCTCAAAAATAAAATTAGCTGAAGCCCTCAAGAGTGCCGGTGATGTGAACGGTGCGGCCGACACTTATTACAATTTAGCGTTGATGCATGAAAACGAAAACAAACCGGATGACGCGGCCCTTTATATTAAAAAGACCTTAGAACTGAATCCGGGGCACGCGAAAGCTTCGGGTATGAATACTGGAGAGGCGAGACAGAAATCCGCTGAGCCGGCTCCGGCACAGCCTGCTGCTCCGTCTCAACCCGCCAAAGCGGCGGCCCCCGAGCCGTCCAGGGCGCAGGTAGTTGAGGTGAGCCCGCAAGAAGCGTTGAAAGCTCAAATTGGCATAGCGGATCAGTACGTCAAGCAGGGTCTTTTAGATGAGGCGATCGACATCTACCAACAGCTGCTCGATGTGGATCCTGAAAATGATGAAGTGAAGAAAAAATTGAACAGCGTTTATACCGCCTATGCCAAGACCGGAACCGACTTAACCAGCGTTTTTGCCGGGCCGTCCAAGGCGGAGGAAGAAGCGAAGAAGGCTGCTGAAGAGGCCGCTAAAAAAGCCGCGGAAGAAGCGGCAAAGAAAGCTGCTGAAGAAGCCGCTAAGAAATCGGCTGAAGAAGCGGCGAAAAAAGAAGCTGATGAGGCCGCCAAAAAGACTTTGAAAGAATTGGAAGCGAAGGCTCGGGAAGACGCTGATAAGCAAGTGCGGGTTGAGCTGGAAAAACGGGCTCGTGAAGAAGCGGATAAAAAAGCCAACGAAGAAATTAAGCGATTGGCCGCGGAAAAAGAAAAGAAAGCTCAAGAGCAGCAGCCCGCGCCGGCAAAACCGGCAGCCTCTGGAGCGTTAGATGAAATGGTCGCTATCGCGGAGGCTGATCTTTTACGCGGTCAGGGCCGTAATGAGGAAGCCGCAAAGCTTTATCACACCATTTTGGCTTCTCACCCTAATAACGATGAGGTTCGCAAGAAGTTAGCGAATGTTGAGGATCTTTTGAAACCAGCCCCCAAATCCCCCCCGATTTTGAAGGTGGTTGAGTCGCCTAACGCTCAAACCCCGCCACCCCCCTCGGATAGCGAAAAAGATACAAATATTAAGAAGAAATCGAATAAGATAGGCTACGTTTAAAATTAAGGAACGTCCTATCCTATGAGTTACGAACACTTCTACGGTTTAAAAGAGCAGGCTTTTTCTAACGCGCCCGACAGCCGTTTTTACTTTGAAAGCAGCCAGCATTCCGAGGCCATGATCCGCATGCTTCACGCGGTTGACACCATGAAGGGGTTAACGGTGATGATCGGCGATATCGGGGCAGGGAAGACGCTTCTGGCCCGTAAAGCGCTGGAAAAATTCGAGCAAGACCCTCAGCAGTATGAAGCTGCCCTTTTGGTCATGGTGCATAGCGACATCTCCGCCGAATGGATTGCCCGCCGTATCGCCCAGCAATTGGGTGTGGAGAACGTGGGCGAAACCAGCGCCCAGATCATTTCCCAATTATATGAACGCTTAATGAAAATTTACGAAGAGGGCCGAAAGGCCGTAGTGCTCATTGATGAGGCTAACATGCTTCAAAAACGTGAGATATTCGAGGAGCTTCGGGGCTTGCTGAATTTAGAGGTTCCGGGCCGCAAACTCATTTCGATCGTTTTGCTTGGCTTGTCTGAACTGGACAAGTACCTGGCCCTGGATCCGGCCCTGCAACAGCGTGTCGCGGTTAAGTTCTTTATTAAGTCCCTGACCCGTGAAACTACGGAACAATATATTAAGCACCGTTTGTCGGTCGCTGGTTGTGAAAAAGAACTGTTCTTAAATGACGCCTATCAGACGATTTTTGAATATACCAAGGGTATTCCCCGGCTCATCAATACGACCTGTGACAACGCCATGTTGGAAGGGTTTTTGATGAAAAGGGAACAAATTAACGGCGAAATTATTGAGCAAGTGGTTAAGGATTTGGGCCTCAAAAAATAAAAAAGCCATAGTTTGATTAGCGAATTGACTCCGAAGGGAGTCAAACGTATAATTCGCACCGTTCTTCAAGAAGTTTGGTTACCGATTTTTTGCTGCGGGAGTAACTCAGCGGTAGAGTGCAACCTTGCCAAGGTTGAAGTCGCGGGTTCGATCCCCGTCTCCCGCTCCATTTTTTTCCCTCCGCCGAGAGGTTTAAACCGGCAAGGCAGACTAAAGGTTCGTGCTACGCGGACTAAGTAAGATTAGCTGCTTTGTACCATGGGGCGGCATACCCAAGTGGTCTAAGGGAGCGGTCTGCAAAACCGCGATTCGGCGGTTCAAATCCGCCTGCCGCCTCCAATTTTTCATTCCGAGGTACATAGGATGGGTTCCTACGCTTGGACTGAATCCGATTTAAAGCAGATGAGTTCCATTGGTATTTCCCCCGCAGAAACACAACGTCAATTAGAAATATTTCGAAATCCTCCAGCCGCTATCAAGTTACTCAAACCCGCCGCTCTTCATGATGGTGTTGCTCAACTCAACGAAAAACAAATTGACGAAGCTTTAAAAACGCACGAGTCCGCCAGACGCCAAGGCCGCTTCTCGAAATTTGTGCCCGCGTCGGGCGCGGCGACCCGGATGTTTCAACTTCTTTTTAAGTTTTTGGACCAGTCGCCATTAAACAAAGAAACTTTGAAGGCTAACGCGGACGCGGGTGATGAAGACAGTCGGCAGCTTTTGCATTTAATGCAGCATTTGCCGAAACTGGCATTTTATTCAGAATTAGAATCGATCATGGCCGCGAATGGATTGAAACTATCGGATCTTCTGCAAAAAGGATCTTACGAGCAAGTACTCCGGTATTTGCTGATAGAAGAGGGCTTGAGCTATGGTCGGAAGCCTAAAGGACTGGTTTTTTTTCATCGTTACTCCTCTGAAAACCGCACTCCGTTCGAGGAGCATTTAATAGAAAGCGCGGGTTATTGCGAGGGAACCCAACTGCCGGCCCGGGTTCATTTCACGGTTTCTGAAGAGCATCTGGCTGAATTTAAAAAAAGACTGGAAGTGTTGAAAGGGAAAAAAGGCTGGTCGCCCCTTTTGACTGTTGAGTTTTCTGTCCAGTCTCCAGCCACACAAACCATAGCAGTGGATGAGTTTAACCAACCCTTTCGCGATGAAAAGGGGAAGCTGGTTTTTAGGCCGGGCGGACATGGGGCCCTGATTGAAAACCTCAATCAGCTTCATGGGGATATTGTTTATATTAAAAACATTGATAATGTTGCCAGTGAGTCTTCTTTGGGAACATCAGTCCGCTGGAAAAAAATTCTGGGCGGCCATTTAATTAACGTTCAAGATAAGATTTTTACTTTGCTGAATCTGTTGGAAATGCCGCTTAATGACGCGGGATTGTCCAAAGAAATTGAAAGACTCGATTTAGGGCCCTGGCTTAATCCGCTGATGGTAGGCGAAAAAAAGGCGCTTTTGAAAAATCTTTTAAACCGGCCCATTCGGGTTTGCGGAGTGGTTCGTAATATGGGTGAACCGGGCGGCGGCCCTTTTTGGGTGACCGGATCGGATGGTATTGATTCTTTACAAATTGTTGAAAGCGCTCAAGTCGACATGACCAATCCGGATCAAATTCGGATCTTTAAACAATCGACCCACTTTAATCCGGTCGATCTGGTGTGCGGCGTGAAGGATAGAAAAGGACGCCAGTTTGATTTGACCCGGTTTGTCGATCCGGGCGCGGTATTTATCAGCCGTAAGTCCGTTAATGGCAAAGAGATAAAGGCTTTGGAACTGCCAGGATTGTGGAACGGCGCTATGGCCGATTGGATAACGCTATTTGTTGAGGTCCCGATAGAAACCTTTAATCCGGTTAAAACTGTGTTTGATCTTTTAAAGCCTGCCCACCAATTCTGACCGTTTTTTTGTGAAATCTTTTCGATATAATGCGTCATCTTTAAAACAGGGAATATCATGAAAACCATCGTTGTCACAGGTGGGGCTGGTTTCATTGGCTCCAACTTTATCCATTACTTAGTCTCCAAAAAAGTACCCTATCAAATTGTTGTCTTTGACAAGCTCACTTACGCGGGCCATTTGGCCAGTCTTGATGAGCCTCTTAAAAGAAAAAAGATGATATTTGTCAAAGGTGATATTGCCGACAAAACTCAAGTTTTAAAGCTTTATGGTCAATATAAACCCACTTATGTTTTTAACTTCGCGGCGGAAAGCCATGTGGATCGTTCCATTGAAGGCCCGGGCGAGTTTGTGCACACCAATGTTTTTGGCGCTTTTCAAATGCTGGATGGGGCGCGTCATCACTATTCGAAATTGAGCGCGGCCGCTAAAAAAGAATTTAGATTTCTTCATGTTTCTACAGACGAGGTTTATGGAACACTGGGCAAAACCGGCCTTTTTTTAGAGACGACGCCTTATTCTCCTAATTCACCTTATTCAGCCTCGAAGGCGGGAGCCGACCATTTGGTTCGCGCTTACCATGAAACCTACGGACTGCCGGTACTTTTAACTAATTGCTCGAACAACTATGGACCCTATCAATTTCCGGAAAAGCTTATCCCACTGATGGTGCTGAACGCTTTAGAAGGTAAGGTTTTGCCGGTTTATGGGGATGGGGGCAATGTTCGGGATTGGCTCTATGTGGAAGACCATTGTGAAGCGCTTTGGACTGTGATGAAAAAGGGCAAGATGGGCGAAAAGTATAATGTGGGCGGCAACAGTGAGAAGACTAATAAGCAAGTGGTGAACACCATTTGTGAAATGATGGACGAGATTTTACCAGCACATAAAAATCCGGATCTGACTCAAAAGGGGATCAAGCGCTACGCTGACCTCATTACTTTCGTGAAAGATAGACCGGGGCATGACCGCCGTTACGCGATTGATGCCTCTAAAATTAAGCGGGAGCTGGGATGGGTGCCTCGGCATAGTTTTGTCTCCGGCATTCGTACGACGGTAGAGTGGTATTTGGAAAACCAAGAGTGGTGTGATCGGGTTCAGTCAGGCAGCTATCAACGTCAACGTTTGGGTTTAGTGAAAGGCAAAAAATGAAGGGTATCTTATTAGCTGGTGGAACAGGCAGCCGTCTTCATCCCATGACCAGGGCGGTCAGTAAGCAGCTGCTTTCGGTTTATAACAAACCGATGGTTTATTATCCGCTATCAATTCTGATGCTGGCGGGAATCAAAGAAATTCTCATCATTACCACGCCCCAGGATCAAGAGAGCTTTAAGCGTTTATTGGGCAATGGGGATGATTTTGGTATTTCCATCCAATACGCGGCCCAGGAAAAACCCGCGGGCATTGCGCAAGCCTTCCTCATCGGCAAAGAATTTATCGGTACTGATTCAGTTGCTCTGGCTTTAGGGGACAACATTTATTATGGCGGCGGTTTGGTCGCCCACATTCAAAATGCCATCAAAAACACCAAAGAGAAAAAAGGCGCTACGGTTTTCGCCTATTGGGTCAAAGACCCTGAACGCTATGGCGTGATTGACTTTGATAAGTCGGGCAAGGCTATGGGGATTGAGGAAAAACCCTTAAAACCTAAATCGCCTTTTGCTGTTACGGGGCTTTATTTTTATGACAATCAAGTCGTTCAAATTGCGGCTTCTTTGAAGCCCTCGGCTCGCGGCGAGCTGGAAATAACCGACGTGAACCGTGTGTACCTCGCTCAAAATCAGCTTTTTGTGGAAAGATTTGGCCGTGGTGTGGCCTGGTTAGACACGGGTACGCCCGAGTCTTTGATGCAGGCTTCGATGTTTATTCAAGCGATCGAAGACCGGCAAGGCCTTAAAGTTGCCTGCTTAGAGGAAATCGCCTACAAACAGGGTTTTATTACGGTTGAGAAATTGAAAGAGACTATTAAAAAAATCAGTCCCAGCAGCTACGCGGATTATCTTCAGACAATTTTAAATCAGGACTTTTAATGCGCCTTTTAAAGACTGATTTACCGGGAGTTTTGCTGATTGAACCGGATGTTTTTCGCGACGACCGCGGTCTCTTTATGGAGTCTTACCACGCGGAAAAGTATTTGAAGTTGGGTATATCGGCCACCTTTGTTCAGGACAATTTTTCAAGCTCGGTCAAAGGGACTTTGCGGGGGCTGCACGCCCAATTGCGCAAGCCGCAAGGCAAATTAATTCGAGTCACCAAAGGCGAGATTTTTGATGTGGCCGTAGATGCCCGTCCCGGCTCGAAGACCTTTGGGAAGTGGTTTGGAACCAAACTTTCCGAAAACAACGCGTTACAACTCTATATTCCTGCCGGCTTCTTTCACGGCTACTGTGTTTTGACCGAGAAGGCTGACGTTGAATATAAATGCACTAACTATTACGACGGGTCAGATGAAGTGGGCGTATTTTGGAATGACCCCACTTTGAACATCCAATGGCCGATTGACTCACCCATTTTGTCGGCCAAAGACAGTAAACTGCCTGATTTTAACTCGTCCATCGCCCGTTTTGAGGCCTATCGCTCGCTGTAAATTAAAGTGGAAAGTTCAAAGGGGTCAGCTAGAATCAGACCTCGATTAGCGGTTAATTCACGGGGGGCTTTGAATGTCTGACGAAATAATGTCGCAATACTCACGTTTCATGTTTCGCCATCACCCCTGGCATGGCGTCGGCACGGGCAAAAAAGCGCCCGAACTGGTGAATGCTTACGTAGAACTGACTCCGACCGATACAGTCAAATATGAAATTGATAAGAATACTGGTTTTTTAAAATTGGACCGTCCTCAGGTATTCTCCAGCCAGTGTCCCTCTTTATACGGCTTGATTCCTCGTACCTATTGCGGTCCGCGCGTCGCTGAATACTTCGCTAAAAAAGCCAAACTCGATAAAATTGTCGGTGATGGCGACCCGCTCGATATTTGTATTCTGTCCGAACGGCCTATCTTTAAGAGCGACATCTTGGTCGAGGCTAAGCCCATTGGCGGCTTGCGAATGATTGATAACGGGGAAGCGGATGACAAAATCATTGCCGTGTTGAAGGGCGATTTGGTTTATGGAAATTGGAATGACATTAAAGATTGTCCTCCCAACCTGATTGACCGCCTCAGACATTACTTTTTAACTTATAAAGATCTTCCGTCGGTTAATTTAGGGAAGACTGAAATTGTCCATACCTATAACCGGGAAGAGGCTTTTGAGGTTATTAAGCTAAGCCAGGTGGATTACAGCGAGAAATTTGTTGAGTTGGGCGAGGTAATTAAAGTAACCTTCCCAGAATAAAGGTTGCAACGGGGCCCAAGAAGCTTTATAAGATTAGGGCCTTTCAGGCACAGATGTTTCGCGGGGGCGTATAGCTCAGTTGGTTAGAGTACTTCCTTGACATGGAAGGGGTCACTGGTTCGAGTCCAGTTATGCCCACCATTTTTCCCGCTCAAAAACCTGCCTTTTAGGAATCTTCATGTCCGACAAATACGAACCAAAATTTAAAATGGATGAGTCTCTCTACAAGATGCGCCATTCCCTGGCCCACATCTTGGCTGAAGCCGTTCTTCAAGTTCGCCCCAAAGCTCAATTGGGTTTCGGCCCTCCTATCCGCACCGGTTTTTACTATGACATGCTTTTAGATGAACCACTCACCGAAGCCGACCTTCCTGATATTGAAAAACGCATGCGAAAGATTATTCAAGAAAAGCAAACCTTTAAAAGGGAAGACTTGCCCAAGGCTGAGGCTCTCCAAAAGTTGAATGGTATGGGCCAGTCTTTGAAAGCTGAATACGCGACTGAACTTCTGGAAACCAACGACTCTTTAAGTTTTTACACGAGTGGCCCCTTCGTGGATATGTGCGAAGGTCCTCACGTGGATGACACCTCCAAAATACCGGTGATGGCTTTCAGGTTGGACTCTATCGCTGGCAGCTATTGGCGGGGAGATTCGTCGCGTCAAATGCTGACCCGTATTTATGGCTTGGCTTTCCCGTCTGAAACTGAGCTTAAAGAATTTGTCAAAAATAGGGAATTGGCTTTAAAACGCGACCACCGCAAACTGGGACAAGAGTTAGAACTCTTTATCATTGATGAACGTGTTGGCAAGGGGCTGCCCCTTTGGATGCCCAATGGAACTGTCATTCGTGAAGAATTGGAAAAGTTTGCGAAGGAAATCGAATTCAAAGATGGTTATGTTCGGGTAGCCACCCCGCATATCGCGAACGGCGAGCTCTATAAGTTGTCTGGCCATTTGCCCCTTTACAAAGAGTCGATGTTTCCGCCGATGAGAAGCATTGAAAAAGATCCGGATTCTCCTGCTGAAGAGTTTTATCTGAAACCGATGAACTGTCCTCACCATCACATGATTTATATGAGCCGTCCCCGCAGTTACAGGGAACTGCCTCTTCGTTTAGCCGAATATGGCACGGTTTACCGATACGAAAAGTCAGGCCAGTTAGCTGGTTTGCTCCGTGTGCGCGGTTTGGCTATGAATGACGCTCACATTTACTTAACCGAAGACCAAATTAAAGACGAAATCAAAAAAGTCGTGGCCATGCATAAGTTCTATTTTGAAAAATTCCGCATGGATAAAATCTGGGTTCGCCTTTCCTTACATGACAAAGACAAGAGCAAGTTTGGCGACAATGAAGAACTTTGGAACAAAACCGAAAATATTCTGCGTGAAGTTTTGAAAGAATTAGACGTGGAATACGAAGAGGCACAGGGAGAAGGCGCTTTTTACGGCCCGAAAATTGATTACCAAACCGAGAACGTATTGGGACGGGAAGAAACCGCCGCTACCGTTCAGTTGGATTTCCTGTCACCTACGCGTTTTGAAATGGAGTACGTGGCCGCAGACGGAACCAAACAAAAGCCTTTCATTATTCACCGCGCGCCTTTGGGAACCCACGAACGCTTTATCTCGTTCCTCATTGAACGCTGGGGAGGGGCTTTTCCAACCTGGTTATCGCCAACCCAAGTCAAACTCGTGCCTATTGCTGAAGATTTTATTCCTTACGCCCAGAAGCTGGCGGATGAGTTGCGTGGCTTAATGATTCGCGCTGAGGTCGACCTCTCGAACGATTCTTTCTCTAAAAAGGTTCGTAACTCCATTACTCATAAGAACCCCAATACTTGGATTATTGGCGCCAATGAAGTGAAAGATAACACCGTTACCTGGCGCCGTTATGCCGCTGAAAAACAGGAGACGGTTTCGGCGGATAAGGCCAAAAACGCCCTGGTTCAGATGGTGGAACAGCGTTTAATGGATAATTTTGGGGATGTGGGCCTGCCGCTTTAATCAATCCTGTCGAAAAAGGTTGACTAAAAAGGGCCTGGAATATAACATTCTTCACTCAAGCAGGGGCCTCCGTCCCTCACCCTCAGCCCTTATGGTGCGAACGGGTTATGATTTTGACAGTATCCCTATGTTTATTATTGGATATTTCATTTGGACGGATTCCGCTTGGCGGGGTTCGTCTTTTTTTGTTTATAGACCAATTTGGAGGTAGAAGAACATTTCTGGAACAAAAGAGCTGAGGATCAATCATCAAATTCGCGCTAAACAAGTTCGTCTGGTCGGCGACGGCGGCGAACAATTGGGCATTTTAGATACCGTTAAAGCGTTAGCTTTGGCCCGTGAAAAAGAACTTGATCTGGTGGAAGTGGCGCCTGAGGGCGTTCCGCCGGTCTGTCGTATTTTGAATTACGGAAAATTTAAATACGCCCTTCGTAAAAAAGAAAAAGAAGCAGCTAAAAAACAGCGGGTCATCAAGGTTAAAGAACTGAAGATGCGCCCGAAAATTGATGAGCATGATTATCAAACCAAGCTTCGCATGGCGTGGAGCTTTTTTGACCATGGCGATAAGGTAAAGGTGACACTGCAGTTCCGCGGCCGCGAGATGAGCCATAAGGGCCTGGGTCACCAATTGATGGAACGTATTGTTGAGGATATGAGTGAAGTGGCGGATTTAGAAGCGCCGCCTAAAGACGAAGGTATGCAAATTGTGGCGGTCTTTAACGCCAAACCGATGTCGCAGCAGAAAGCCGCGGCAAAGGAAACCACATCTGATAAGGAAGAAGAAAATGTCTAAGGGTTTCAACAAAACAAGAAAAAGCATCGCGAAGCGAATTAAAGTTACCGGAACAGGAAAGCTTAAGGCTAAAAAGGTTCAAGGTAGAGGTCATCTGATGGCGCATAAATCCTCGAAGAAGAAGCGCCAACTGAAGCACCAGCCGATTTTGGGTAAAGCGACGACCAAAACTATGAAAAGAATGCTTTCGATCTAAGCAGCACAGCAACAATAAAAAGGGAGAAGAACAATGGCTCGTATTAAACGCGCGATGGCTAAACGGAAGCGCAAAAAGAAGTTTTTTAAATTAACAAAGGGTTACTTTGGCGCCAAGAGCCGCCAGTATAGAACGGTTCGCGAAGCCTCGAAGCGTTCCGGAAACTACGCTTTCCGCGATCGTAAAGCCCGCAAGCGCGATTTCCGCAGACTTTGGATTACCCGTATCAACGCCGCTGTGCGTGAACACGGCATGTCCTACAGTGTGTTCATCAAGGGTTTAAAGACCGCTTCGATCGAATTAGATCGCAAGATGTTGTCTGAAATGGCCGTTAAAGATCCAAAGGCGTTCGCCCAAGTGGTCGAGGCTGTTAAAAAGGCTTAAGCTGTTTTGGCTATTCGATAACGCTCTTTGTCTCTACTGGATAAAGAGCGTTTTCATTTACAGGCGAATTTATGACATTTGATTCCTCAAAACCTTCGCTAGTTCAAAGCGTGCAGAATTCCATGGTGAAGCACGCCTATTCCCTTAAAGTTCCCAAAAAGCTGAAAATAGCTGAAGACTTTCTCTGTGAAGGTTTTCATCTAGTCCAGGAAGCCTTTAAAAGCGATCTGAAGCTTCGTTTCATCTTCGCAACTAAAGAAGGTCTGTCCCATCCGGATGGTTTGGAAATACAGGAATTAGCCAAGCGCAACAAAGTGCGCTGTTTTGAAGTGACTCCCCAAATTATCTCTTATTTATCCGATACGGTTTCACCGCAAGGAATGCTGGCGGTGGTGAAGAAAATAGACTCAACCTTGCCTTCGCAAGCCGAGGGTCTCTATTTGGCGGTGGATCAGGTACAAGATGCCGGCAACATGGGCACTTTATTCCGCTCAGCTGAGGCTTTTGGCGTAAAGCACATCTTTCTCACCGAAGGCTGCTGTGATCCTTTTAATCCTAAAGTAGTTCGGGCCGCTATGGGTTCTTTGTTTCGAGTTCCTTACGCGGTAGGGAAGACGTGGAATGAATATATGGAATGGGCCAAAGAGAATCAGGTTAATTCTTACGCGTTGACCTTGGAAGGTTCAAAGTCTTTGTTAGAAACGAAATTCTCAAATAAAAGCATGGTTTGGGTAGGTTCGGAAGGCGCGGGCTTGCCAAAAGAATTATCGGATGCCTGTACGGATCGGGTGTTGATTCCCATGACGGGTCAGGTGGAATCGCTTAATGTCTCAGTGGCTGCCAGTATTGCCTTGTTTCAAGCCGGGCTTAAAATTTCACGTTAACTTTTCAGATGAAGTTTTTGGTTAAAAACTAAATAATAGCTCTCGTTGACTTTACCTTACTTGGAGATAAACCCCGTGATTGAACGGTTACAAACCCTGCTCAAAACCGCCGAAGAATCCATTTCGGGCGCGGTTGACCTCAAAGTCATTGATGAGATTCGCGTTAAATATTTGGGCAAAAGCGGCGAGTTAACTGAAATTCTCAAAGGTCTGAGCCAGGTTTCGGCGGAAGACCGTCCCAAAGTCGGTAAAGTTTCCAACGAGATTAAAAATAAAATCGCTGAGCTTTTGGACCAGAAAAAAGAAGATTTAGAATCGAAAACCAGCCAGGCCGCTATTCCGGGCTGGGATCCTACACTGCCGGGCCGCAAACTGGCTATGGGCAAGATGCATCCTTTGGTCGCGGTTCAAAAAGAAATCGCGGAAATCTTTAAAAACCTGGGCTTTGATATTGCCGAGGGACCGGATTTAGAAACCGACTATTACAACTTTTTGGCCCTTAATTTTCCACCTGACCATCCCGCTCGCGACGCTCAAGATACTTTCTATGTTAAGAACAAGGTTTTGAGAACCCACACGTCGCCTATCCAGGTGCGCGAGATGGAAAAGCGCAAGCCGCCCTTTAAGTTTATCGCTCCAGGCCGGGTCTATCGCAACGAGGCCATCGACGCAACACATCATCATATCTTTCATCAGGTGGAAGGTTTTTTGGTGGATGAGGGCGTTCAGTTCAGCCATCTCAAAGGTGTTTTGGATGTTTTCATTAAGAAGTTCTTTGGCGCGGATGTGAAAACCCGTTTTCGCCCCAGCTTTTTTCCTTTTACCGAACCCAGCGCCGAAATGGATATTTCCTGCGTGTTTTGTAAAGGCCAGGGCTGCCGTATTTGTAAGCAATCTGGCTGGGTCGAGATGATGGGTTGCGGTATGATTGACCCGGTGGTTTTGAAAAATTGTGGGATTGATGACGAGGAATACTCGGGTTTTGCCTTTGGCATGGGTGTGGAGCGTATCGCACTGTTTAAATACAGCATTGATGACATTCGCTTGTTTTACCAAAATGACATTCGTTTTTTGGACGAGTTTTAATTAAAGAGGGAATTCATGGAACAAAGATCAGGCTTTAAAACCGCCGCTATCATTATCCTGACGCTTTTGAGCGCTTATGGATTAGCCAATTTAGAAGTCCTCCGCCGTGCCCGCGCCTCTTATATGAGGGGTGAAGAATTCTTTGCCAAGCGCGATTTTAAACACGCCATGTGGTGCTATCAGGAAACCCAGGAGTTTTATTATTTGCCCCACAGCCATTGGGTGGATGACTCAGAACATAAAGAATGGATTTGCCGCGCCGAATTAGGAGACTTTATTCCGCCCGAAGGCCCTTTAGACGCCGATTTACGCAAAGACAAACCAGAAATTTATCAAAAGTATCAGGCTGAGATCGCACAGATCACGCCGTCCGGTGATATTTCTTATGATCCCGCCCCGGAGACTCCGGAAGATAAATCGTTGGATAAGAAAATGAAAAAGAAAAAGTAGCTTATTGTTTGCCGGGCCATTGGTAGCCAACCGCATTTAAGCTTTTAAGGAATGAGGGTGTGAAGGGTTGCCGCACCAATCCCTTTTCTTTATCGTAAACAAAAATATCTTGAAGAACGATAACGTCGCCTTCCATCCCTTGAACCTCAGATATTTGCGTAACGGATCTTTTTCCGTCGGGCAGCCGTGTTTGCTGTACCACCACCTCAACTGCCCTTGAAATTTGTTCTCTAATTGCCTTTAACGGCAGATCGACACCCGCAAATAAGCACATTGTTTCTAAACGTGAAATGACATCGCGGGCCGTATTGGCGTGTGCGGTTGTCATGGAGCCGTCATGACCGGTATTCATCGCTTGAAGCATATCCAAAGCTTCGCCTCCGCGGCACTCACCCACAACAATCCGATCGGGGCGCATTCTCAACGCGTTGATGACCAAATCGCGGATAGATATGTGGCCCTTTCCTTCAAGATTGGCAGGCCTGCTTTCTAACCGAACAACGTGATCTTGCGATAGCTGAAGTTCGGCGGAGTCCTCAATTGTGACAATGCGCTCTGTTTCGGGAATGAAATTAGAAAGAATATTTAAAAGTGTAGTCTTGCCCGAGCCTGTACCGCCTGAAACAACTATGTTTTTTCGAGCTTTTACGCAAGCACCCAAAAAGTCGGATGCTTCTGAGGTGAGGGAACCAAATCGAATGAGGTCATCGACGGTGAGCTTGTTTTTAGAAAACTTTCGAATGGTGAGTATGGGCCCGTTCAAACTAATTGGAGGAATGACGGCGTTCACGCGCGATCCATCTAGAAGTCTGCCGTCGACATAGGGCTGACTTTCGTCCAGCCGGCGGCCGATGGGTGACAATATTCTTTCGATAGATGTTCTGAGTTGCTGATCGTCGATGAAACGCACGTCGCTTAACTCGAGTCGCCCCTTTTTTTCGACAAATATTTGATGTGGGCCGTTAGCCATGATTTCAGAGACCTCGTTGTTACGAAGCAAGTGCTCCAGCGGACCAAGTCCAAAAGCTAAGTTTAATGTTTCGGAGACTAAGTGTTGTTTTGTTTCTCGATCATCAATGTTCATTTCTGAAATTAGATTATTCAGTATCTCTTTTGCTTGAGGTTCCAGTGTGTCTCTGTGGAAAGTAACATTCTTTTGAGAGTCGTTTAATGCGCCGGTTTTTCTCAAGTTTTCCAACAACTTTTGATGAAGTTCGTGAATTTCTTGTAACGAAATTTTTAAGGTTTTTGGTTCCGAAGACGGTTGTACAGCATTGTTGGTTTCTGCTTTTTCTTTGGTATTTATAATCTTATCAAGAATCGTTGAAATGCTTTTTTCGATATTGTTAGGGACGGGTTTTCCTTCTAATAAATCAAATGATAAATCGTTGCCAAGAAAGGGGATGTTTCCTAAGTTGTTGAATTTTTCTGAAAGTAGTTGCGTATCTTTCGGTGTTGTTTGGATTGTTTGTGTTTGGTTGAAAAGTAGTCCGAATTTTTTTGAGGTTAAATGAAAGTCCGTTAAGCGTTTTTCTGTTTTTTTAAGCGATACAAGCGAAGAGTGCTCTAACGATGAAACTATTATGTTCTGATCGCTTATTTCAAAAATCCTTAATTGTTGATCCTGCGGGAATGAAGAAAGATCGATAATTGCATAGTCGAAATATTCAGAGATTTTTGAAATCAAGTTTAAGGTTTCATCGAGGTTCTTGTCAGGGTTATTACTTTGAGTGATAGGTATATAGCTTAAGTTTTCGTTGGAGATGAAATATTTTTCAATCAACTTGGCGTTGAGGTGTGATGCGTATGGAATTAACTGGTCAAGTGAATGAGTTGGTATTGGTAAAGGTAGATACGAAAATAACATCGATTGCTGAAATTGTGTCCCATCAATTATGGCGACTTTTAAGTTTTTCTTTTTTGCAAGAATAAGCGCCATTAGAGCGGCTAAGGTGGAGCAACCGACGCCGCCTTTAGATCCAATGATAGAAAGAATTGTGCGGTTTAGGGTTGATCCCATACCCAAACTTCCCAGTAGCCGCTTTCAGATGTGTTTTCGTGATAGGTGGCATTTCTAACAACGCCCTTAGAATCCTGAAATACAAATTTGTGAAGAACTTCGTGATTTAGGGCCGAAATTTCTGATTGATATTGAATCACTTTTCCCCAGGCGGGATCAGTGGCGGGTTTGTGTATGACTATTGCGGATGAAGGGTCTTTGTGGCTATTGGATTTGTTTTCAATCGCGTCTGAGTCTGTAACTGTCGGAGTGGCGACTTCGCGCGCGAATAGAGGTTTGTTAAGAAGTGAGAATGTCATTACGAATAAAAGGGAAGTGATAACAAAGCGAATTGAAGTTTTCATTAAATTACATGCCCGGTTCGGCAGGAAGACTTTCGATCAGATTAGTAAAGGTGTCGGTATAAGGGTTATAGCCAGTCACTTGAAAAAGATTTGCCAAAGTCAAAACCAATGTCGGATCTTTATATGTTTTTGGAAGTTCAGGTTTTTCCGTGAGCATAGGAGGCTTTAATCCGGTGCCAGGCATGCTACCGCGAGAATTGAAAGCCAATATTGAGGAAGTTGAGAGCTCGTCTTTGGAAGAACTGACGAATTGTTTGGTTCTGGCAATGAATTTGGGTTTTAAGTTTTGAACGTCATCATACATATCAAAGAATTCATAGAGCTTGTCGTTTTGCCAGTTATAAAACATTCTCTCGCAAATGACTTTTGAAAACTGCTTCTTTTCGGTGGTTGATAACGAGGAATAAAAGTCCGCAGGGTGTCCGTATTTATTCACCGGGGCTTTTTCATCCGCCCAGAGAATTTTGATGGGTTGATTTAACATCACGTCTAATTTTTGTTTAGCGGCAAGAGTGTCGGAAGAAGTTGGCTGAATTTGCATGAGGATTTTATAAAGGCCAAATCCCAGCTTGAAGTTAATTTTTTTGATTTTGTAGCCAGCGGGAACACTTTCTTTCCATACGTCGGCCCCTTTTTCGTCCACTGCGCTGTCTTTGTACCGATAGTAATCCCAATTGGTTTGCAAAGTTGAAACCTGGTCTATTAAGAAAGTCGCAAAGCGAGAAACGTATCCCTTTTTAATCGCGGGAGAGTTGGGCCATCTTTTCGCCAAAAGGTCCAAACCTTTGACACAACCGTCGTAATCACCAGTTCTGAAGGCGCATTGGGAATAATAATAAAGTGAGTTTCCGTTAATGATGGGTTGCATGGAAGCCGCGGCTAATTTTCTAAACAAGTCTTTGGCCTGGTCGAATTTTCGAGCCTCATATAAGGAGTAGGCGTAATTGTAGGCAATGATTAATTGCTGGGTTTGAGGGTCAACTGGCGCGGCGGCTTGGGGGGCAGGTTGCGCGGGTGCGGGAGCAGCGGGCGCCGCTGAGGCCACGGACGGTGCTGGCGCGGTGGCCGCAAAGAGGTTAGCGGGGATGAGGGATAAGAATAGAGCGGTAATAACAAGTTTGTTCATGGGCCCATTATATTGATTTTCATGGGTTAAAATCATTTAAAATCACACGTTGTTAAGGGTTTGGCACGAAAGACTTCAGACTATTTAAGGAATTCTGACATGAGAATCGCCCAAAGAATAACGACCCCCATCTTATTTTTTATCTTAGCTGTATTGAGCATGTCATGCCGCCCTGGCTTGAAATCCGACCTGCCGGTTACCCAATTGACGGTTGATCAAAGCAAAGTTTGGGTTGAGGTGGCGAATACGGAACCAACCCGAATGGCCGGTCTTATGTTTCGCAAAGATTTAGGGTCTGATGTTGGGATGCTGTTTGTTTTTTCTGATTCTCAACAAAGGGCGTTTTGGATGAAGAATACCCTGATTCCATTAAGCATCGCCTATATGAACGAAAAAGGGGCAGTTGAAAACATTTTGGAAATGCCGCCACAAACGGAGCAATCTTTTATGTCGGCCGGGCCCGCGAAATTTGCGCTAGAAATGAACGCGGGCTGGTTTTCAAAACACGGAGTTAAACCGGGTGATGTGATTGAGGGCGTTTCCGAAGCGCCTCAAGCAAAAGAGTGATGTTAACTGTTGCTTTCGCCGATTAGTTTGGGCGTTACAAATATGACTAATTCAGTCTGAGTTTTTTCGTCATCCGTATACTTGAACAGCTCTCCGAGGATAGGAATGTCGCTAATCAGAGGAATTCCAGAAGTAGTTTTTTGATTTTGCTCATCGATTAATCCGGCGATAACGAGTGTATTTCCACTCTTCATATAGACGGAAGTTTCGGCCCAACGCGTTTTCAAAGCGGGAATACTAATTCCACTGCTGACAATTCCATTGGCATTATCAATTTCACTGACTTCGGCGCGGAGACTGGCGTTAATGTTTTCAGATCCGTCGATCGTCGGTTTGATTTTCAGCTTTATTCCATAAGGTTTCCATTCCACGTTCGTAGCGCCAACTTTATTCTCAGTTGCATATGGAATTTCGCCGCCAGCTAAAAAGCTTGCTTCTTCTCCGCTGACAGTAAGCAATTTTGGTTTTGATAATATTTTTGCTTTGCCTCTGTTAATCAACAATTCGAGGTTTGCGGTTAGCGATTCCCGTGTAAATGATCCTAGTGATACCAGTGATGGGGGAGTGTTTTCGGATATAGCAATGTTGTTAGAGGTGGTAGATGTTGACCCATTTGCGGATGTTACTGATCCCCAGCTCAAACCCGCTTTTAACGCGCTCTGTGAATCGATTTCCATTATCTCGACGCCAACTTCAATCATTGGCTTTTTTGACGAGTGTGAAGAAACGATCACTGAATGGGTCTCTTTTTCCCCCGAAACAGAAGTGTAGGTAATTTTGGTAGCGCCTGCCGATTTTCCGGAAATTAAAATCTCATCATCGTTTATTGATTTAAATGTCACGATTTCTGAATCGTCAACCGTAGTTTGGTCGGCGTTTTGCACTCGAATCAGTTTTGAATCGCCGGAACTCAATCTGATGGCATCGGATTCTGCGCAAACAAAGTTGCATGTCAAAAAGATGAGAACAGCTAACGCTAACTTTTTCATTACTTTTCCTTTTCTGAGGCGGCCTTATTGCTCGGCGTAAAATGTCCAATTTTTGAAATGACTTCAGAATCACTTTTAGCTGAAATGGAAACGATTTCGTCATCGTTAGGTGCTCTGAGTAACAAGCGAATAGGTTGCCCATCTAAATACATTAACGTTTCGGCTTGATCTGGAGTTACGGCTAAGGTCACTGTGCTGTAGGATTCGGGAGAAGTTGAATTTTTTTGTTCATTTTGGGCCAGTTTTTGACCTGTCGCTAATACCTCTATGTTTTGAAACACAAAAGAAGTTATTAGCCGTTTGTTGGAAGTGATTTTGGCCATGATATCAACGTGGTTGCCGGGGTGGATTAAGTCACTCACGCCGCTGGTTTCATTGACTTCCAATGTATAGGCGCGTAATCCATTGTTCAAGTTGAGTGCCAGCGAATTACCGCTGTAGCCAAATTTATTGGAAAGAATTTGTTCGCCTGCTGAAATGGGGACCAAGGTTAACAGGTTGGAAACTTCTTTAATGTTTTGGATGGCACTGGGGCTGACATAGGATTCTGGCACCGATTTTTTTTGAACCATGTCAGCCGTCAAAATATTTCCGGCGGGTATATACCGGGCCGCCACCAATATTTCGATAGGCGTGGTTTTTTTGTCGATTTCCGATGTTTTTTGAAACAATAAAAAGAAAGCCAGTAGGCCAGCGGCTAAGCCAACAATCAAAGCGATAAGGGCGGGTTTGTTTTTCATTTTAAGCCTTTCAAAAAAATCACTGATTAAATCCGGTTTATACTTACTAACGAAATGGAATTGTTCAATTCCTCTTGATTGAATACGACGAGGATTTTATTTTTTTTATCGGAAAGAAGAAACACTTTTTTGCCTTTTTCTTCACTAATAAGGGTTTGTGTAAACCCCTTGTTAGCACAAGCTGTGTTGAAGACATGGAAGGGTTCCTCGGAATGAGGTAAAAGGATAACTCCGATATGTAAGCTTTGAAGTTTTAAATCAAAAAGGGCAGTGTTTGTTGAGGGAGGCGGGACGGGGAACTTCCAATTTGATTTTGCCCCATTACTGTTAAACGCGGTTTTTGGAAAGTCGCTTGTAACGCCATAAGTGGCATCGGTATCTTTGGACTGCCAAAGTCCCAGGGTTCGATAAAGCCCTCCCTTTTCAAAAGCTTTTATTTGAACTTGGTTTGAAAGATCAACGTCTTTACTTAGCGAACCCAAAAGAACTGAAGTTAAATCAATACCGTCATTCAGGGGTATCCAGTTATCCTTGGTCCAGCTCTGCGTTATCAAGGGGAGCAAATCGGTTAATTGGCCCTGATTTATCCAGAAGTCGGTTTTTTGTTTTTGTCCGTTAAGATCATTTTCGGTTCGAGAGATTAACTGTGGATCAAATCGTAATGGGGAACTGATCAGTGCCCAGCTGATGACGGTGCCACTTAACACGAATAAGAAAATGAATGTTCCCCAAAACCATTTTTGTTTCATGCAGGATACCGGAGCGCAGTCAATTGTGTTTGAAAACCAATACCGTTGGGAAGAACAAAGGCTGGCAGGAAGGGTGGTTGGCAATTGATTGAAATTGTCCATGTTTGACCTTCGTAATTGATAAGGTAAGAGCGGAGTTTGGCGGCCCAGGGGCCAAACGAATCAATTTTTTGTGTCAAGCTATCAACCAAAGTTGGTTGTGGAGGTTCAGTGTTGAGAGTAAGACTGTCTCTTTTAAAGTATTTTTGATAAACGCCTAATTTATCCCAGATATCTTGGTTGATCGCATCGGGGTTACTGACGAGTCCGGCATCATACTCTCTGGCTACATCGCCACAAGTTTTTTCGAAAGCAATTCGGGCTTGAAATAAAATGATTAATTGAATGATGCCTGCCAACATTAAAACCAAAAGTGGTATTACTAAAATCATTTCAGTTAATGCCTGTCCTTTTTCCTGAGGTCTCTTAAATAAGATCATCAATAGCCTTCTTAAATAAGTTTTGCAAGTTTAGAAGATTCCCCAATTGACTCAAAATGGATTGGATGCCCATCTCTTTTGCCAGCTCGATTGGATCAGTAGGGGACAGGAATGCGCTGTAGTGAGGATCGCTTACTTTCCAAGCTTCCAAACCACTGCCGGAGACTGTTACCTGGCCCAGTGTCATTATTTCAGCTTTATTACCACTGGGATCTGCGATAGAAGTGGGATATGAACCGAAAACGAAAATATTGTGCAAAGGTGGGTCGTCTCTATCCGTTACATCTAGCTTTAAGGCAGTTAAAGCGTTGATTGTGTTGGCGAGTTTAGCCAACTTTTCAGATCCAGGAATCTTAATTTCTGTGACGAATTTGTATTGATTCTCGAGGCCTGGTTTTACCCGGTAGCTTGCACCTCGAGAACCTGGAGCTAATTCAACTTGATCCTCGGTATAGGTGAATACTTTGCCGTCAGTTACCCGCGTGAATTGGTAGAATTTTTTTGGTTTCAGCATGGTTAGAAAGCTTCCGTCTCGGAATTTGAGAGCCATGTTGGGGATCAATGCTTGTGTTGTTTTGGGTCCGATGGATAGGATGTTGAAAAATAGGATGGGGGAAGGTAGTGAGGTCGGGAGTTTCCAGTTGTTGGGACTGAAGCCGGGCCAGGTGCTTTTTAAACCATTTTGGCCGGCGATTGAAAATGTCTCGACGGTGATGAGAAGGGGATATAGACCGGGAAGTTTGGTGGTAATACCAAAAAGGAGGTCTTGTACTTTTTGAACTGCTTTTACGAACGCGAGGGGATCAAAATCAAGAGTGAATAAAGAACCCAAAGCTACAAGTTCGCCAACGCCAGTAGCAAGGAGTGCGGCGCTCGCAAGCGCTGTAGCAATAACAATCATGTTGGAAAGTCGAACCACCTGCATTCCATTGGCGTAAACCGCGCCAGCTGCAAGAACGGTTAGGTTTGAGGCTCGAGTGGCTCGCTCCTTAGCCGAGTAAAGAAGTCCGGATTTAAATAAACCTAAAAAAAGTGCAATGAAAATGAAGCAAAAAAGCAAAGTGGCTAGTAGAACTTGGCCGGAAGGTTTTCGAGACCAATCTTTAAGACGGATCATGTTTTGGACCCTACAAAGTTTTCGTCTAAACACCGCGCCTCAAAGGTGAACCAAATCACGTTAGGTGTGTTCTGGGGCAGGTTGAAAGAGGGAAGCTTTAAACCAATAGTTCCTAAGAAGCTTAACAAGTCATTGGATAAGCCTAAAAGTGAGCCGGCGGTATTATTCAAAGGTTGACCGAAAACATTTCCGATTATTGGCATCCATATCGGCATTGGGTAACTAACAACGGCTTTGATTATGTGATTTTGTTCTTGTATGTCGCATTTGCAAGAAATGGCATAAATCAAAGTCGAAGCATTCAGTTTTTCAATTGGAAAAAGAGCTGTAATGATTTGAAAATGTGGTTCGAAATCAGCAGCGTCACCAGAAGCCGAGGCTTGTTGTGCGATGGCGTTGGTGGCCTTTTGAATGGCCAATGAAACGAAGCCGCAATAAAAAAGTTGAATGATTCCAAAAAAGATCAGGAAAAGAATTGGGGTGATCAAAACGAATTCTACGGCTGATTGCCCCAATTCTTTATTTTTTGAAATGTTCAAAATAAATCCATGTCAATTGGTTGATTTTAAAATTGGCTAGAGTTCATGATTTAGTGAGTTACCGCAGCACTCCCGCCATTTACGACCGAACCAATTGCTCCTGCCGCGGTGCTGCCAGAAGTGTTGCCCGTCACTTGTGCGGCGGCGCTATTGAATCCCGTTGACACGCTGGTCCCGAAAATCCTAACCGCTGCGATTACGGCAACTGCGATCAAAGCCACGATCAAAATATACTCTGTCATTCCTTGGCCAGATTGTTTTTTGTTTAGTCTCATTTCAAACTCCTTTTAAATTAAAATGGCAAAGTCAAAACTTGAAACAACAACGTGAGGTAGTTGTTGATCTGATTTGAAAATAAAACTGCAATGCCTGAAAACGCCAACAGAATGGCGGTAATGGTCAGTAGATATTCTGTGGAAGCCTGCCCACGGTAGTTTTTTCCAATGACTTTCTTGATCGCCATGGCGAAATTATATTTAACAAATACCTTTTGGACAGAGAAATCGTTTTGGAATAAGACTTAAAAGCTCGGATGGAAGCGTTTTATCTCCCGAAAATCGTTTCGATGTCAGGATTGCACTCGTACTCTTTTTGAGGTGTGTAAAGGGGTGGTAAAGCGTTAAAAAGGCCCCAAAACCCTTGAAACGAAAAGGGCCTATGGTATAGTTACACCCATTCAGCCACGGAGATTGTCTAAAAATGAAATGCAGCAACTGTCACACCAAAAACGACCCCAAAAACAAATATTGCAAAGAATGCGGTTCGGATCTTAAAAATCATCCCGAACACGCGCTTGTCATCACCAACTCCGAACTATACGGTAAAGAAGTTGAAGTTCTTTTCTACTTAGACTCTTCTTCAGGCAAAATTTCCGGCTTTGTGAATCCGACGGCTGATCAAATTAGCCATTTCAAAAAAGACAGTGTGGTTCAGCGCATTACGGTTGAGGCGCCTGACAATGTGGTGACCGATGAAAACGCCGGCGCGGTTTTGGCCTTCATCCGCCAGAGCAAAGAGTTTTTGGGTGAAGATTATGACGAAAGCTTTTACCGTAAGTATTCTGTGGTCGATTTGAAAAAAGAATATCTGCGTTTATTTGAACGGGTTTTGAAGGTGAAGGCCCAGCGCGGGATTAAGTAAACACACCTCCGTTATTCTCAGTATTTCCCCTTTTTTCTCATTTTTTCGTTTTCCTTTCTGGATAGGCCAAATTTCGTAAAATTATTGGACTATCTAAACCGCTATGTTAAACTGCACCCCCTGATTTCCTAGGTTTTTAACGGCTTTGCTCATTCCTCGGCCGAGTGGCTGGGGTCTTTTTTTGAACACTAAATTTGACCGGTTTTTTCAAGGAGATTCGTTTTGTTAAACTTTCTTTTGGGTCTTTTTTCTAACGACGTCGCCATCGATTTGGGCACCGCTACCACCCTGGTCTATGTCAAAGGTCGCGGCATTGTTCTACAAGAACCCTCATTGGTCGTGGTTCATAAAAGCACTAATCAAATTTTGGCGGTCGGGAACGACGCTAAGCTGATGTTGGGCCGTACGCCCGCCTCCATCGTCTCTATCCGTCCAATGCGTGACGGGGTTATCGCTGACTTCGAAGTGACCGAACGTATGCTCCGCTACTTTATTTCGAAGGTTCATAACCGCCGCTCTTTGATCCGCCCCCGTATTGTTATCGCTATTCCTTCCGGCTGTACCGAAGTGGAAAAGCGCGCTGTTCGCGACTCCGCTGAACAAGCGGGTGCCCGTGAAGTGTTTCTGGTGGAAGAACCCATGGCCGCCGCGATTGGAGCGGGTATGCCGATTGCTGAACCGCAAGGGAACATGATTGTGGATATCGGCGGGGGAACGACTGAAGTGGCCGTTATTTCCCTGGGCGACATCGTTTATGGAAAATCCCTGCGTGTGGCCGGCGACGAACTTGACGAAGCGATCATTACCTATATTAAGCGCACCTATAACATCCTCATCGGTGAAAGAACCGCGGAAGATGTGAAGATTCAAATCGGCTCGGCTTTCCCCCTGGAACAAGAACTTCGTATGCAGATTAAAGGCCGCGACCTGGTGACCGGGTTGCCCAAAACCATCGAGTTAACCTCTGAAGAGATTCGCGGAGCTCTGGAAGAACCTCTTCTGGCGATCATTGAAACCATCAAGATGACGTTGGAACGCACTCCTCCCGAATTGGCGGCGGATATCGTGGACCGCGGTATTATTTTGGCCGGTGGTTCGTCCTTATTAAAGAACCTGGACGAGCGCTTGCGCGACGAAACGGGTGTGCCGGTGAACCTCGCGGATGATCCCAGCACGGCGGTAGCGATGGGCGTAGGCCAGCTGCTGGATCGCTCCATGGACTTCCTGAAACGCATTTCCGTTCTTGAAAAAGAATACGTTTAATTCATTTTGAATACGGATTGCCCCCAAAGCTTTCAAAGGCTGAAGTTTCATGTTTAAATTTTTCCTTAAAAACAGTTCCGGCCTTTTTTTAGTTCTCGTTTTTGTCATGTGTATCTGGCTTTTGACCCATCGCGGTACCAGCCGTTTCTTTCAGGCTCCTTCCTATAAGGTGACAACGCTGGACATATGGGCGCCCATTCAGAAGTCGGTCAATTGGCTGATCTCTTTCCCTGAAAACACCTTAAACGCCATCCGCGAATTGAGAAATCTCCAGCAAGAAGTCAGCCGTCTTCAGTTGGAGAACCAGTCTTTACATATAGAACTGTCCAATCAAAAGTCGATGGAATCTGAGTTAAACCGTCTCAAAGAAATTTTGCAAATTAAGGCCAAGCTTCCGCATAAAGCCAAAATCGCCCATATCATTGCCCATGATCCCAGCACCTGGAATAAGAGCTTCGTCATTGATCTGGGTTCTGATGACGGGATTGAAGCGGATTCGCCAGTTATTTCGGAACAGGGGATTGTGGGGCGGGTACTGGATGTGACACCCAAGCATTCCCGTGTTCTCTTGCTGAGCGATAAAGAGTCCAGCATCTCCGGTATTGACCAAAGGTCGCATGTGACGGGCATTGTGTTGGGTACCAGCCGCAATGAACTGCGGTATGGCTATGTGAGCACCGGTGAGGATATACAAAATGACGACCTGATTGTTTCCTCGGGGCTGGGCGGCATTTATCCCAAGGGCTATTCGATCGGCACAGTGGTCAAGAAAACGCAGTCCGAAAACGGTCTGAACGCGGATATCCGCCTGGTTCCCTCGGTGGACTTCGCGGCGCTCGACTATGTTTTTGTGCTCCCTCCTATCAGCGTTTACGAGTAAGCGGCCCATGAGAATTCCCCGGGAAATATTTTTACTCTTTGTCATTTTTTTCATTCAACAAGTGCCCATGGTCTCGGATTGGGGCATTGATCTGCCGCTCATTTTTGTCATTCTGGTGGGCCTTCGGTCGGAGCCGGCCCAGGCGGCGGGATGGGGATTTGTGGTGGGACTCATTCAGGACCTATTGTCCGCCGGTGGAATCGGCCCCAATACAGTAGCGAAAGCCATGACCGGATTAGGCGCTTGTTTTTTTAAAATGCGTATTTACCGTGAAAAAGTTAGCACTCAAACCTTTCTGATATTTGGCATGTCGATTTTTCATGGTGTTTTTGAGTATCTTCTCATGCGATGGGAAGGGTCCGCTCCCCGGGCGGAAGACGCTTTTTGGCTGATCTGCCGGAGCGTTGCTTTGACGACGCTGGTGGGCTGGCTGGTTTGTCTTTTTGTGGTTCGCTTTCGCCGCCGCCGATTTGACCCGGCGACCGCGTAATTTTGACGTTTTCAGTTGGGAGAAGATGAGTGGCTTTAAGATTCCCTCGCGGGATTAAATTCGCCGTTTCCACAGAAAAAAAGATGAATGTGCTGCTCGGCATTGTCACGGCCATTTTTTTCGGCGTCTTCCTCAAATTGTTTTACCTTCAAATTCTCAACTATCCCTATTACCGGGGATTGTCCGACAACAATAGTCTGCGCCTCATCACCGCCCGCGCGCCCCGCGGTATCATCACGGACCGCAATGGTGAAATTTTAGCCACCAACGAACCGTCTTACTCACTTTATGTGGTTCCGGCCGATCTCAAAAATAATACCAATAGTCTGGTTCGCTTGAGCCAAATTTTAGACGAGCCTCTTTCGTCTTTGGAATTGATGGTTGAAAGCCGCAAGAAGAGAAGACGTTTTGAACCCATTCGCTTGCAAACTCACTTAGATGAAAAAATGATCGCGGAGATTGAAGAGAACCGTGTCCGCCTGCCGGGTGTCTATGTGCAGTTAGAACCGGAGCGTTATTACCCGCATGGGGAATTGGCCTCTCATATTTTGGGATACATTGGTGAAATCAGCGAAGAAGATCTGACGAGGTTACGTGAAAACGGATACAGCGTGGGTGCCGTAGTGGGTAAAAACGGGACCGAGAGAGTTTATGACCAGGTCTTGCGCGGTGAAGACGGCGGCGTGCAGATTGAAGTCGATGCCTCTGGTATTCAGCGGAGAACGCTGGCCTATAAGAAGCCTATTCAAGGTCAAACCCTTCAGTTGAGCATTGATTGGAAAATTCAAGAACTGGCCGAAAAGCTAATGGCCGATCAAATTGGTTCAGTGGTGGTTACCAATCCACAAACCGGCGAAATTTTAGCGCTAGTCAGTCATCCCAATTTTGATCCCAATGAATTTGTCAGCGGTATTTCCTTTAAAGACTGGAACAAGCTGCTAAAGGATAAGAACCATCCTTTGGAAAACCGCGCCATTCAGGGACAGTATCCTCCGGGGTCTATTTTTAAATTAGTTACGACTCTCGGCGCTTTGGAAGATGGTGTTATTGACTTCAATAAAGTGTTTTTGTGCCGGGGTATTTTTTGGTTTAAAACATGGCCTTATCGCTGCTGGCGCACTTCGGGTCATGGCTGGGTGAATTTAGAACGAGCCATTATCGAATCCTGCGATATTTTCTTTTACCAGCTGGGGCTCTTAGTGAAGATCGACAAAATCTATAGCGTGGCTAAAGAGATGGGACTGGGTAGCAAAACGAAGGTGGATTTGGACCATGAGTTGTCAGGTCTGGTGCCGAATCCCCAGTGGAAAGAAGCGACCCAGCATCAACCCTGGTTTCCCGGTAACACCATTCAGATGAGTATTGGACAGGGGTATCTGTTAACGACTCCGCTTCAGATGTTGGATGTGACGGCGGGCTTGGCCATGAATGGGAAAATTTATAAACCCCATTTGCTTTACCGTATTGTGGATCAAAACACGGGAAGAACAGTTTTTGAAAAACAACCCGAAGTTTTACATGAATCCAGCGTGGACAAAAAATATTTAGACTTCATTAAAGCGACTATGGAAAAGGTGATTAACTCGGAATTTGGAACAGGTAAAAAAGCTCGTATTCGTGGGGTGCGGGTGGCGGGTAAGACCGGAACCTCTGAAAATCCGCATGGTGACAACCACGCATGGTTCACGGCCTTCGCGCCGGCGGAAGATCCTAAAGTCGCTATCATTGTGATGGTCGAAAACGGGGGAGAAGGCGGTATCGTTTCAGCCCCGATCGCTAAACGGGTGATGGAACAAACTTTGGGCCTCGACGTAACGCCCTGGCAAACACCTACGCCAGTAGTACCGCAGGGAACACCGGTGCTCAAGACGGGGCCGGTCATGGGAGTGGCGCCTTGAAGAGAAAACCATTCTTTCAAACTTATTTCCGAGGCGTGGACTGGGTTCTCATTTCCTGCGTGCTGGTTCTTTCGGTCATTGGTTTTTTTGTTATCTATTCCGCGACCATTCATAACGGCGATATTTCCCAGCTTTGGAAAAAACAGCTCTTCTGGTTTGGCATCGCGCTCATTGCCATGTGGATTTTCTCCCGTATCGACTATCGCTTCTGGATGGAAGCGTCTTATGTCTTTTACTGGGTCTCCATTATTTCCCTCGTCGCGGTTTTGGTCATTGGTGACCAAACAAACGGCGCTCGGCGTTGGATTAAACTGGGGTTCCTTTCTTATCAACCATCAGAGTTGGCGAAGCTTTCTGTGTTGTTGGTGCTGGCCCGATATATCGGGAGCAAAACGATTGAACTTTATTTCTTGAGACGGTTTTTCTTACTTTTGTTTTTGTTAGTCATGCCTCTCCTTTTGATTTTGAAACAGCCTGATCTGGGCTCGGCTTTGTTGCTGATTCCTGTTTCGTTCATCCTCATGTATGTAGGCGGTATCCGGGTTCGCTGGCTGTTGTGGGTGTTTGTGATGGCGCTGGCCTCCACCCCTCTGATCTGGCATTTCTTAAAGGACTATCAGCGTGAACGGCTGGAGGTCTTTATTAACCCGCAAGACGATCCTTTGGGAGCGGGCTACAACATTATTCAATCCATGATCGCCATTGGTTCGGGCGGTATCTCGGGTAAGGGTTATATGGCGGGCACTCAAACCCAGCTCTCATTTATTCCCGAACATCATACGGACTTCATTTTCTCGGTGGTGGGTGAGGAGTGGGGCTTTATTGGATGCGTGGTGGTTTTGGGTCTTTACTACTTCATGATTCAAAGAATTTTCGACATCTCTAAAAAGGCCCGCGACCGCGAAGGCGCTTTGTTGGCCTTGGGTATCGCCGGTATGTTTACGGTTCAAATTATTATTAATGTAGGTATGACAGTGGGGCTTTTGCCGGTCACGGGGCTGACCCTGCCTTTTATTAGCTATGGCGGATCCTCTTTAATGTTTAGCTACGCGGCCATCGGCATTTTGCTGAACATCTCTTACGCCAACCGCAGACCAGTGTTGATTACGGGCAAGGGTTGATGTTTTTCAGCGAAAAATAAGGTCTTTTGATATACTCGTCTCACTTTTTCCAGAACGCCGACCAACGACCAGATACGAGGGCAAAATGGATTCCCAACGAAAAACAATCCCGCTGAATTGGAAGAATGGTTCCATTATTTTCGTTTTGTCTTTCCTGGTTGCCGCCGTAGGCGTGTTTTTACTCAGACAAACGCTGATTCCCAAAGAAGAACTCGATTGTTATGCCCGTGTAATCACCCTTCAAAAAGCGGTTGATCAATGGGACAAAGCTCATCCCGAAAAGCCCATCACAGACGAAATCGACGAAGCCGCCTTGGTCAAAGAGGGGTTCTTGCAGACGCTCACCTATGATCACAATTTTCATTACTACTTTGTGGGCGAAACGGCTCATGGCCTTCGGGTGAAGTGTAATAAGCACGAGGACAATCCTTTAGCTTTAAGAATTACAGGTGATTTTCTTTTGGCGGTTCTGCTGTTTTTGATTTTCTGTTCGATTCGGGGTTATGTTTTCTTCTCCTCGAACGAAGGTTGACTAACACTTTATAAATATAGAAAGGTTTAGTTATGAAAGACGTTCTCATTGTCGGTTCAGTGGCTTATGACAGTCTCACGACCCCTTATGGTTATGCGCCTAGGGCTTTAGGTGGCGCGGCCACTTATTCCAGCCTGGCGGCCTCTCTCTTTTCGCCGGTTCGCATGGTGGGTCCGGTGGGGGACGACTTTAAAGAATCCGATCTTCAAATGCTCCGCAAGCATAAGGTGAATACTGACCTCGTCACCCGTGAAAAGGGTAAAACCTTTTTCTGGAAGGGCACTTATAACGAGGACATGTCGATCGCGCACACGAACGAAATTGACTTAGGTGTGTTTGAGACTTTTAAACCGAATATCACTGGTGCTGCCCGCAATACACCTTATGTGTTTTTGGCGGCAATTCATCCCGAACTTCAGATGCAGGTCTTGAATCAAATGATCAAGCCCAAGTATGTGGTTCTGGATACCCGCGATCTTTGGATTAACATTACCAAGCCGGCCTTGCTGAAGGTTTTGAAGAAGACCGATCTGGTCGTGGTGAATGATCAAGAAACTCGCTTGCTAACCGGTGAGATGCATTTGCTCAAAGGCGCGAGGGCGTTACAAAAACTCGGCCCTAAAACGGTTATCGTGAAAAAGGGCGAGCATGGCGCGATGTTAGTTGGCCAGGGGTGGACTTTCTTATCCCCGGCCGTACCTTTGGATTACGTGGTCGATCCCACTGGCGCGGGAGATACTTTTGCCGGAGCCTTTATCGGCTATTTGGCTAAACAAGATAAGATTACCCCCGAAGTCTTGAAACAGGCGGTTATCGCTGGCAATCTGGTGGCATCCTTTACGGTTCAAGGTTTTGGTACCAAGTCGATCGCCGCTTTAACCAAAGAGAAGCTCAAGAAGCGCTCGGTGGAATACTATAAATTTGCCAGCATTCCTAAAGTGAAACTGTAATAAAGAAGAGGATTTAAAATGGCCATTCAAACCCAAGCCGATCTCATCAAAAAATTTCCGCCTTATCTTTTCGCGATCTTAAACGCGGAAAAATTAGCGGCACGCAAAAAAGGCGTGGATGTGATTGATTTTGGCATGGGCAATCCGGATAGCCCGACTCCCGCGCCGATCGTGAATAAACTGATCGAAGTGGTTCAGGACAAGAAGGCGCACCGCTATTCGACTTCCAAAGGTATTCCGCCGTTTTTGAAGGCGGTTTCCCGCTGGTATGAACGTAAGTATGGCGTGGCCATTGACCCTAAAACCGAAGCGGTTTCGGTCATTGGTTCAAAAGAAGGTTTGGCCCATTTGGCTTTGGCGGTCATTAACCGAGGCGATAAGGTGCTGGTGCCGAACCCGACTTATCCGATTCATCATTACAGCGTCATCATTGCGGGCGGTGAGTTGGTTCATATTCCGATTCTGGATGGTACGGAAGCTTTCATGCGCCATCTGGATAAGGCCTATGCCAAGAGCCGTCCCAAACCAAAAATCTTGATCATTAACTTTCCCCACAACCCAACGACGATCTCGGTGGAGCCGGAATTTTTTAAAGATATCGTGAAATGGGCTAAGAAGAACCAGGTGATGGTAGTTCATGACTTGGCCTATGCCGACATCGTTTTTGATGGTTATAAGTCGCCAAGCTTTTTGGCCACCAAGGGCGCCAAAGATATCGGCGTGGAAATCTTCACCATGTCCAAGTCCTACAACATGGCTGGCTGGCGCATTGGTTTTGCCGCTGGCAACCCCAAAGTCATTGCCTCGTTAGCCAAGATTAAGAGCTATATGGATTACGGTATTTTTACACCGATCCAAGTGGCGGCTATTACGGCCTTAGACAGCCCGGAAGAAAACCTGCGCAAATTGGCTGCCGTTTATGAAGAACGCCGCAACATTATGGTGGATGGCATGAACAAGATGGGCTGGCCGATTGAAAAGCCACGCGCCGCTATGTACCTTTGGGCTAAGATTCCCGATAAATATAAGAAAATGAAGGCGATCGATTTCGCCATCAAGCTTTTGAAAGAAGCGGAAGTGGCCGTTTCGCCAGGCACGGGTTTTGGCAGTTTGGGCGAGGGTTATGTGCGCATGGCCCTGGTGGAAAATAAAGACCGCATCCGTCAGGCTCTGCGGAATATGAAGAAACTTTTTTAACTAACAAGCGAGGGAAGCAATGGATTTAGCCGAACGTATGAAATTGATTACTCCGTCAATGACTTTGGCGATTGACGCCAAGGCCAAGAAACTCAAAGACGAAGGCCAAGATATTCTCAACTTTGGTGTGGGTGAACCGGATTTCAACACCCCCCAAGTGATCTGCGACGCGGCGAAAAAGGCCATCGATGAAGGCCACCATAAGTACACGCCAGCCGCTGGAACACTGGAGTTGCGTAAGGCTATCGGCGGTTATTTGACCCGCGAATATAAAGTCACTTACGAACCGGCTGACATCGTGGTTTCGGGAGGCGCGAAACATTCCTTATATAACGCGTTCTTAGCCTTGGTGAACCCGGGCGATGAAGTGCTGATTCCTTCTCCTTTTTGGGTATCTTATCCCGAGCAGGTAAAGTTCGCGGGCGGGGTGCCGGTTTATGTGGACTGCCCTGAATCCGCTGAATTTAAACTGACCCCTGAAGCTTTGGCGGCCAAAATTACGCCGAAGACAAAGGTTTTGATTCTTAATTCACCCAGCAACCCCACTGGAGCTGTGGTGGGACGCAAAGCCATGGAAGGCATTGCTGAACTGATTTTGAAACATAAAATCTGGGTCATCTCGGATGAAATTTACAGCAAGCTGATTTACGGGGAAGAGCATGTTTGTTTCCCGGCACTGTCCAAAGAAGTGGCTGCTCAGACCATTCTGATTAACGGAATGTCGAAAGCTTTCGCCATGACGGGTTGGCGCATTGGCTACGCGGCGGGCCCTTCGAAAATCATGAAGGCCATCGCGGACTTCCAAAGCCATTCGACTTCCAACCCCACCGCGGTTGCTCAAAAGGCTTCAGTGGCCGGTTTGGCCATGCCGGATTCTGAAATTCAAAAGATGGTCGATGTGTTTAAAACCCGCCGGGACATCATTGTGGATGGCTTAAACGCTATCCCGGGCGTGAAGTGCTTAAAGCCCGCTGGTGCTTTTTATGTGTTCCCGAATGTGAAGGGCCTGCTCAAGCCGGGCCGAGCCACTTCTATGGAACTTTCAGAATACTTGTTGGATAAGGCCAAGGTGGCCATCACGCCCGGTATCGCTTTTGGTGCCGAAGGCTATTTGCGTATTTCTTACGCTACCAGTGAAAAGAATATTCTTGAAGGTTTGAAGCGTATCAAAGAAGTGATTTAAAGCAGACGTGAACGCGAAGAACTGGCTTCACGACGCTGGAATCAAAAAAGTTGTGTTTCTTACCGTTTTTTTAAAACTAATGGCTCTGACCGTGATCGCGGTCGGAGCTATTTTTTTGCCATTCAACAGCTCGAACTACTTTGCGAATTTTCATTATCCGACCTTTCAAGCGCCTGATTTTTTCACCCGATTTGCCACATGGGACGCACCGCATTATTTATACCTGGCGGATTTTGGGTACAAACCCAACCTGTTAAGTAATGCCTTTTTTCCGTTGTTTCCCTGGTTGATTCGTGGGGTTGGGTTTCTTTTTTTTGGCCATCATTTGTTGGTGGGGTTGGTTCTGTCGAATCTTTTGACGGTGTTGGCCATGGTCTTTGTCTATTCGGTGGTTCGAGAGCTTTATGACGAGTCGGTGGCGCTTAAAAGCTGCCTTCTTCTTTTAGTTTTCCCCACAGGGTTCTTTTTGGGCCTGATTTATTCGGATGCTTTGTTCTTAATGCTGGCGGCAGGTCTCTTTTACTTTGAAATGAAAAACTATAGGTGGCCATTTTTGCTTTTTGCTTTTTTACTGCCATTGTCCCGCGCGATCGGTATTTTGGTGATGGCGGCGGTTCTTTTTAAAATACTGATGGATGATGACAAAGGCAGATTCAAAAAGACAGGGGAATTGGTGCTTTGTTCTTTGCTAGGGTTAGGTTTCTATTTCTTTGTCATGGAAGTGATGACGGGAAATCCCTTTTCGGGTTTTGAGGCACAAAGTTATTACCACATGAGTAAGTCTATTTCGACTTTGTTTCATCCGCTCGATTGGTTTATGAATAATTTTGTTCGTATCCACTTGAGCTTCAACCAGCCTTTTACTGGCGCTTTGGACCGGATTTGCTTTTTGTTTTATCTGGCGCTGGCGGCGGTTTCCTGGCGGTTGCTGCCGAATCATTTATGGGTTTATGTTTTGGTGGTGGGTCTTGTTTCGGGTCTTTCCGGCGATCTGACCTCCTTCATGCGCTACTTCATTGTTCTTTTTCCCCTATTTGTGACAATGGCCATTCGACTCAAGTCTTATTTTTGGTATGTGGTGGGCGCCTGCTTCATTGTTCAGGTTCTATTTGTTCTTTTGTACTCGCTAAATGACTGGGTTGCCTGACAATACCCAGTGTTTTTGCGTTCAAAATAAGGCCTTTTTCTTGAATCCGCCCAGCCTTTCCGATAATCTATGACCTCTTAAATGCCCCGTCCTTATGCGACGGGGCTTTTTTGCTATTAAGACAAAAAGAACTAATGGTTATTCAAATTCGAACTTTCTATGGGAGAAAGTGATGCCTGACAACAAATCTGTAATTCAAATCGGAATGATTGGTTTCGGCAACGTGGGCCAAGGCGTTTACCGCCTTTTGGAGAAGAATCGTTCGCTGATCGAGTCAAAAGTCGGCGCTCAAATGCGCATCAAACGTATCATGGTGCGTGATTTAACTAAGGCGCGCGAAGTAACCGTGCCTGAAGGCATGCTCACCACTAACTTTGACGACATTTTAAATGACCCGGAGATCGACATTGTGCTCGAACTGATGGGGGGGTATGAACCCACGCGTTCTTATCTTTTGGCCGCGATGAAAAAGGAAAAGCATATCGTGACGGCGAACAAGGCCGTTCTTTCCATGCATTGGGATGAAATTATCCAGACGGCTCGTCAGCATAAAGTTGACATTTACTTTGAAGCGGCGGTTTGCGGCGGAATCCCAGTGGTTCAGGCGATCAATGACGGGTTAGCGGCCAATAACATCATGTCCATTTACGGCATTGTGAACGGAACCACTAATTTCATCCTTCAAAAGATGACCGAAGAAAAGAAGTCTTATAAAGAAGCTCTTCAAATGGCGCAGAAGAAGGGTTTGGCTGAGGCGGATCCGACATTGGATATCAATGGTATGGACGCGGCCCACAAGCTGGCAATCTTGAGTTCTTTAGCCTTTTCGAAACGGGTCAAAGTTGAGGATATCTATGTTGAGGGAATTGACCGTATTACGGTTCAAGACATTGAATTCGCTAAAGAAGAATTTGGCATGGTGGTTAAACTTTTCGCCATCGCTGAAGTGGAAGGGGACGAATTAGAAGTGCGCGTCCACCCCACCTTGATTCCTCAAGACCATTTGCTGGCCAAAGTGGACGGCGAATATAACGGCGTGCTGGTCACTGGCGATTTTGTGGGAACGACGATGTATTACGGCTTGGGCGCTGGCAACAAACCAACCGCCTCGGCTGTCATGAGCGATCTCATATATGTTGGCCGCAGCGTTCACGACAATGTGGCCGGTGAAATTTCAAACTGCTGGTTCCTGAATGATAACCCGCAGATTAAACGCATCAAGAAAATGGGGGACATTAAGTCCCGCTACTTCCTGAAATTCTCTGTGCTCGATCAGGCGGGCGTGTTATCCGCTATTTCCCGCATCTTGGGCGAACACCGGATCTCAATCGCTTCGGTTATTCAGAAAGAACAGAAAAAGGGCGACAAGGTGCCGGTTGTTATCGTGACTTACGAAGCAAAAGAAGAAGACGTACAGGAAGCCCTAAAGAAAATTAACGGCCTGCCCTTTGTGCAGGAAGAAACACTTTTAATCCGTATGGATCGAGGCGAATAGATGGCTTACTGGAAGGGTGTTATTGAAGAATATCGCTCCTATTTACCGGTCTCGGAAAAGACACCGGTTATAACCTTAAAAGAAGGTGATACGCCGCTGATCTATGGGCCGAACATCTCGAAAAAGCTAGGCAATGACCTGAAACTTTATTTTAAGTTTGAGGGTTTAAACCCAACTGGTTCCTTTAAAGATCGCGGCATGACGATGGCCATGTCGAAGGCAATGGAAGACGGCGCCAAAGTGGTAGTGTGCGCTTCGACTGGTAACACTTCAGCCGCCGCTGCCGCTTATGCGGCACATGCTGGCATCTCTTGTGCGGTGTTTTTACCGCATGGTTCAATCGCGTTGGGCAAGATGGCTCAGTCTCTTATATATGGGGCGAAAGTGATCGCGGTAGAGGGCAGCTTTGATAAGGCTTTAACGCTTACTCGCGAACTGGCGGATAAATATCCGGTTACTATGGTGAACTCCAATAACCCTTACCGTATTGAAGGTCAAAAGACCGCGGCGTTTGAAATTGTGGATACGATTGGAGACGCGCCGGAATATCACGCTATCCCTGTGGGGAATGCCGGCAACATTACGGCCTATTGGAAGGGCTATAAGGAATATCACGCTAAGGGCTTGTCGAAACAATTGCCCAAGATGTGCGGATTCCAAGCGGCTGGTTCGGCTCCGATTGTATTGGGCAAAATAGTTGAAGACCCGAAGACCATTGCCACCGCGATTAAGATTGGTAATCCCTATTCATGGAGAACGGCTGAAGCGGCCCGAGATGAATCCAAAGGCGTTATCGAAGCGGTGACGGATGAGGAAATTTTAGAAGCTTACCAACTGTTGGCCTCGACCGAGGGCATTTTTTGCGAACCCGCCTCGGCGGCTTCTTTGGCCGGTGTGATTAAGAAGAATAAACAGAATTACTTTGTGGATGGTCAAAGACGGGTGGTTTGTACCTTGACTGGCCACGGTTTGAAAGATCCGGATCGCGCGGTGGAACGCTGCCCGAAGCCGAGCGTGGTGAAGCCTGAGCTGGGCGAGATTTTAAAAGTTTTAAACCTTTAGGATAAAAGGAAAAACGATGGCATTGATTGTTCAAAAATTTGGCGGTTCCTCCGTGGCTGACGCTTCCAAAATGCTGGAAGTGGCGCGCCGTATTGCCAAAAACCGAAAAGCGGGCAATGACGTGGTGGTGGTCGTTTCCGCTCCGGGTGATACGACTGATGATTTGATCGCCATGGCTCAAAAGATTACCGATGAGCCTGATGATCGTGAAATGGACGTTTTGCTGGCGACAGGTGAACAACAGGCGATCGCTTTATTGGCTATCGCGCTGAAAAGTTTGGATTGTGACGCCATCTCTTTCACCGGCCCTCAGGCGGGGATTGTGACTGATGACGTTCATACAAAAGCCCGAATCGTGAAGATGGGTGATTCAAAGATCCGTGGGGCCTTGAAACTAGGCAAAGTGGTAATCGTGGCTGGATTCCAGGGTATGAATAAAGACCAGGAAATCACCACGCTAGGCCGGGGCGGCAGCGATCTGACAGCGGTAGCCATCGCGGCGGCTTTGGGAGCTGATGTTTGTGAGTTCTATAAAGACGTGGACGGCGTTTTCACCGCGAATCCAAATATTGTGAAAAACGCCCGTAAGATTAACGCGATCAGCTATGACGAAATGCTGGAAATGGCCAGCGCGGGGGCCCAGGTACTTAACGCCCGCTCGGTGGAATTCGCCAAGAATTTTGGAATCAAGATTCACGTCCGGCCGACATTTAACGAAAAAGAAGGGACTTACGTTATGCAAGAAACTAAAGCGATGGAAAAAGAAGTCATCAGCGGGGTGACTTACAACAAAGACGAGGCGAAGGTGACTGTTCGGGGCGTTCCGGACCGGCCTGGCGTGGCTTCCATTCTTTTTTCTAAACTGGCCAAGGTGGGCTTGAATGTAGACATGATCATTCAGAATATCGGGGAGAAGGGCCATTCAGACGTTTCGTTTACGGTGAACCGTAGCGAGTTGAAGAAAACCATGAAAGTGGTGAATGAGGCGGCGAAAACTTTAAAGCCGGCCGGCGTTATTTCGGACGAGAATATCGCTAAAGTTTCCGTGGTGGGCGTGGGCATGAAATCCCATTCAGGTGTGGCGGCCAAGATGTTTCAAGCTTTGGCTGAAACGGGCGTGAATATTTTGATGATTTCGACCTCGGAAATTAAAATTTCAGTAGTGATTAATGAAAAGGACGTGGCCAAAGCGGTCGCGGCGATTCACGATAAGTTTAAGCTGGGAAAAAAGGCGGCGAATGAGCGTGGATAAAAAGTTAGTCCTCTATGACGCGTTATTAAGAGAAGGGCCTCAGACCGAGGGTATCAATTTGTCCGTGAAGGACAAATTAAACCTTTTGGAACTGCTCGATAGCCTGGGCCTTCATTACATTGAAGGCGGCTGGCCCGGCGCCAATCCTAAAGACACCGCGTTTTTCCAAGAAGCCCGCAAAATGAAAATCAAAGCCAAGCTCTCGGCTTTTGGGATGACCCGCCGCGTGCGTCAAAAGGCGCATGAAGACGTTAATCTGCTCAATCTGGTTTCGGCTAAGACCTCAACCATAACGGTAGTAGGCAAGTCCTCTGACATGCAGGTCACTAAAACTCTGGGCATCTCGCTCGAGCAGAATCTTGAGATCATTTACGATTCCATCAAGTTCCTTAAGTCCAAGACGGATGAGGTTTTTTACGACGCGGAGCATTTCTTTGACGGCTATAAGGAAAATCCCGAGTTTACCCTGAAGTGTCTGGAAGCCGCCTTGCATGGCGGGGCCGACGTTTTAGTCTTGTGCGATACCAATGGCGGTTCTTTGCCGGAAGATATTGAGGCGGTAGTGACTCGCGTCACCCAGCGTTTTCCTGGCGTGATGTTGGGCATTCATGCTCATAACGACTCAGATTTAGCGGTGGCTAACAGCCTGGCCGCCCTTGAAGCGGGCGCTGTTCAGGTGCAGGGCTGCATCAATGGATATGGCGAAAGAGTGGGTAATACTAATCTGACTTCGGTCATTCCGAACTTGTTATTTAAAAAACAGGCTTCTTTTATCCGTCCCGTGCATGTGGAAAAGTTAACCGAGGTTTCACGCCGGGTGGACGAAATATTGAACATGAAGCCCCGCGACAATGCACCTTACGTGGGCAAAAGCGCCTTTACTCATAAGGGCGGTATGCATATTTCGGCGGTCAATAAACTGAAGTCCTCTTATGAACATTTAGAGCCGGAAAAGGTCGGCAATCAGCGTAAAGTCATTTTGTCTGATCAAGCCGGTGTGGCCGCGGTGTTCAGTAAAGCGACTGCGGGCAAAATCAAACTCAATAAAGACACCCCTGAAGCCAAAGCCATTCTTGAAAAAGTAAAGCAAATGGAAAGCGAAGGTTATCAGTTTGAAAGCGCTGAAGCTTCCTTTGAAATCCTTTTGAAAAAAGCTTTGGGTCAACACCGTAATTTCTTCAATTTGGTCGGTTTCCGAGTCATTGTGGAAAACCGCGGTGATGGAAAAATGGTCTCCGAGGCGACGATTAAATTGACCGTCAATGGTGTTGCTGAAAACACGGTGGGTGAAGGCGATGGCCCGGTGAACGCGCTGGATAACGCTTTGCGTAAAGCACTTACTAAATTTTATCCTTCACTAAAAGATGTCCGCTTGACTGACTACAAAGTCCGTGTTTTGGACGCAAAAGATGGTACGGCGGCTAAAGTTCGAGTTTTGATTGAAAGCCAGGATGGCAAAGATTCATGGGGCACAGTCGGTGTTTCAGAAAACAGCATTGGCGCATCCTGGGATGCTTTGGTCGATTCCATTGACTATAAATTGCTGAAGGATAGCGACCGTAAAGCGGGTAAATCAAAAAAAAGGTCCTCTCGTTGAAGCACCGACCTATCGGCATTTTCGATTCAGGTTTAGGCGGGTTGACGGTAGTAAAGGCGATTCAAAAAGAATTGCCCAGAGAACGTTTGATTTATTTTGGCGATACAGCGCGTATCCCATATGGCAACAAAAGCCCCGACACCATTATTCGATACTCCCGGCAGATTATTCGTTTTTTAATTTCGCGTGAAAAAGTAAAAGCGGTGGTGGTGGCCTGTAACACCTCGTCGGCCTGGGCCTTGGATGAGATGCGTAAAGAATTTAAAATCCCCATTTTGGGTGTGATTAAACCCGGCGCTTACGCTGCCATCGAAGTTACCCGCAACCGCCGCATCGGAGTTATTGGGACTGAGGGAACGGTTTTTTCGGGAGCCTATCCCCGGGAAATTCACAGACTCATGCCGAAGGCGAAAGTTTTTAGCCGTCCCTGTCCTTTATTTGTGCCGTTGGTAGAGGAAGGCAAAATAGCAGGCCCTGTCGCCGAAGCAGTGGTGAAAGAGTATTTGAAGCCGCTGCTTAAAGAGAAGGTAGATACCATTTTGCTGGGCTGCACCCATTACCCGCTTTTGAAGAAAACGATCCAAAAGGTGGCGGGCAAAAAAGTGAAGATTGTGGATTCGGCGGATGAAACCGCGAGAACACTTCATCGTAATCTTGAAATTTATGGCGTGGAATTGGCGGGTAACGGCGGTGGGAAGTATTACGTGAGCGATCTTTCCCGGAAATTCAAAGAACATGCCCAAAGATTTTTGGGCAAAAGCATTAACCGTGTTGAAAAAATCTTTATTGAGAAATATTGAGAGGGTGAAAAATATGGCTTACTTGCGTTCAACCGCTTTAGCTTTTTTAGTTTTGATAGGTCTTTGTTCCGTACCTTCCTGGGGGGCGGATGAAACCGCGACGATGCCTACTAACTATGAGATGGTACAAGCTCCAACGGCTTACGTTTTGATGCATGGAGGATATGATTTAGTGACGCAAATGTATGAAAACGGCGGGCTCTTTTTAAGGGCTGATGTCGGCTTTAAAAACTTTTTTATGTTTGGGTTCTCGGCTAATGGCACCAATATGATTGGCCAGGGCACTATTCAAATTCAAACGCCGAAACTCTTTTTTAAATTCAAGATTTTAGATCAGTCGACAGCGCCCTTTGCTTTAGCTGTAGCCTGGGATGACCGGGGTTATGGAACCTTCTCCAATAATCGGTTTTATCCGGGTACGCAAAAGGGTTTTTATACCGTGATGAGCCGGGAGTATCCGGACTTGGGCTTTCTGCAGACCCATTTAGGGTTTAATTTGGTCGAATTTGATAACTTTGACGCCAGCCAGGATCTGGGGGCGTTTTTAGGAACCTCTTTCGCCGTGGCCAAACCGTTGGTTTTTAACATAGAAGCGGATAAAATCTTTTCATCGCAATGGGCTTTTAACGCGAACTTTGTTTTCAATGTTGAGAACCCCTTGAGAGTCGGCTTGGATTTGGTCGACATTAACAATCCCAACCTCTTCGCCCGCATTCTTCGCATTCAATACACTGGCTTCTTTTAACTGAAATTACTATTAATTAAAAAACTTAAGGACGACTTGTGATTAAGAAAATACTGGCGCTCTCTTTACTGGTCATGGTTCTGATTGGATGCGGCTCTTCGCAAAACGGAATGAATTTAATTCCCAAGGGTGATCGTGTCGCGGCGATCGAGATTGACGCTAATTTTTTAAATTCCTCTAATCTGAATTTGTCCAAACTAAAAGGGGAAGTGGTTGTCCTGGATTTTTGGGCCACGTGGTGCGGGCCCTGCCGTATGGAAATACCAGGTTTTGTGAAGCTCTATCCGCTGTATCACCCCCAGGGTTTGGAAATTGTTGGACTGACTGTGGAAGCTCCCAGCAGTCAACCAAAAGGGTATTTCAGGGACTTTGTGAAAAGTTTCGCTATTAATTACCCCATTGGGTTTGCCAGCGAAAAGACGTCCCAGGCTTATGGGATTCAATCTATTCCGGCGACCTATTTCATTGATAAAACAGGGAAAGTAGCCATGGTTTTTGTCGGCACCAAATCCGAGGATGATATTAAAGGGGTTATTGAAAAATTGTTAGCCGAACAATAGTGTTTGGCAGGTAAGTTGTTCCTTTGGTTTGTTTGACGATATAATTAAGAAAAGAAACGCGGAGGTGTGCCATGGGTCTATCGACAGATGCGGACGTCCGTGAAGGGTTTTTAGAGCTTTATCGGGATCTTTTTTCACACGTTTCTTACTTGGAAACGGTCATTGAAGGAATGATTCATGGACAGCGGGTAGATCGGGTTACGCTGGAAAACCACCTTACCCAAATGATCGCTTCTATTTCGGTGAACTTGAAAAAATACAATGTTCCCAAACTGCCGAAGCGTCCTCGGCGTAATCATCCAGATTATTTCCGCTATGAAATGATCCGCGTGACTAAGGTCATCAAGGGTCAATTGGCTGTGTTGTTAAAGACGTCGTTTTTGGTTGAAACGGGCAAAGAAGAGGATGACTATCTGCAAACTTTGAGCGACGCGATTGATAACGTCGCGGGGGCTTTTCAACATGTAGTGCGTTCGAATGTTTTAATGCCGGTAATGTTAAATTAATTTTTGACCGGATGAGGAATTGGAGTCCATGAAAGCTGAAAAGAGTCTTCACGGTCACGAGTACGAAGTTTTTAATAAGTATCTCAAAGAAAAAGATTTGAAGTTGACCGCTCAGCGAGAGCTGATATTGGGTATTTTTCTCAAACATCACGAGCATATTTCGGCTGAGGAACTTTATCAAAAGGCCCGCGAGAAACAGGATCATGTTGGTTTCGCGACGGTTTATAGGACGCTGAAACATTTGACGCAGTGCGGGTTGGCCCGTGAGCTGGACTTTGGTGATGGACGGATCCAGTACGAGCATGATTTGGGCCATCAGCATCACGATCATATGATTTGTACCAAGTGTGGAACTTATATTGAGTTTTTGAACACTCAAATTGAGGAATTGCAGGAGCAGATCAGCCGTAATCATGGTTTTAAGATTACGTCGCACCGTATGCAGCTTTACGGGCTCTGTCAAAAATGCCAAAAGAGCAAAAAGTAGTCTCGTATTAAAGGAGCAGTCCTATGTCAGATTTTCTAGTGTCGCGAGCAACCCGCGACAAACTTCAAGAAGAGTTAAAAATGCTTAAGACGGTCCGCCGCCCTCAGGTGGCTGACGCGCTGGCGGAAGCCCGCGCCCATGGCGATTTAAAAGAAAACGCGGAGTATGACGCGGCCAAGCAAGAGCAGGGTTTGTTGGAAGCGCGCATCCGTGAAGTGGAAGATAAGCTGGCTCGTGCCCGCTTGTTGGAAGATGAAAACATCACCGGTGAACACGTTTCGATTGGCTGTGTGGTTACGGTCAAGGATCAGAAGAGCAAAGAACAAGAAATTTACCGCATTGTGGGTGAGGAAGAAGCTGATTTCGCTCAAAATAAAATTTCACTCCGCACACCCATCGCGATCGGTTTGATGGGTAAAAAAGTAGGGGATAAGGTTGAGATTCAGGTTCCGGCGGGTGTTTTAAAGTACGAGATCACAAAAATTGAGGTAGCGGCCGACTAAAAGCTCCGCCTATTGACAGGATTGGCTGACTTTTATAGTATCTTTTAACAATTTAACGCTCTTATCCAGAGTGGCAGAGGGACAGGCCCTGTGAAGCCACGGCAACCGGACCCCCAGTTTAAAACTTGGGGTTGCTAGGTGCCAATTCCTACTTCGGTAATGCAAATGTCCGAAGTGAGATGAGAGATGGAAAACCAAAGTCAAAAGGCTTCCATCTCCGTATGGAAGCCTTTTTTTATTGAAGGCTCCTGGGAGCGAATTCAGGAGAATTTATGAGTTACGTGAAAGCTTTAAAGTGCCGTGAGTGCGGCCAGGAATACGAAAAAGTCGCCAAGTATGTCTGCGAGTTTTGTTTTGGCCCTCTGGAAGCGGCCTATGACTATGACAAAATCAAAAAAGATATCACCCGCGAGAAAATTGCCTCCCGTCCACTGAACATCTGGCGCTATAGAGAATTGCTGCCAGTAGAAGGCGAAAAGTACAACACGCTTCAAGAAGGCTATACGCCGCTTCTGAAAGCGGACCGCTTGGGCGCCGAACTGGGCATGAAGAATCTCTACATTAAAAATGACTGCGCTAACCCGACCCATTCTTTTAAAGATCGTGTGGTGGCGGTCGCTTCGACCCGCGCTTTGGAACTGGGTTTTGATACCTTGGCCTGCGCTTCTACAGGCAACCTGGCTAATGCGGTGGCTGCTTATGGCGCCCACGCCGGTATGAAACGCCATGTCTTTATCCCTTCGGATTTAGAGAAGGGAAAGATCATCGGCGCTTTGGTTTATGACCCTAATTTGGTCGGCGTCAAAGGCAACTATGATGACGTGAACCGCCTTTGCAGCGAAATCGCCGGTAAATACAAATGGGCCTTTGTGAATATCAATATGCGTCCTTATTACGCGGAAGGTTCCAAAACCCTGGCTTTTGAAACGGCTGAACAGTTGGGCTGGGTCGCGCCAGACCAAGTTGTGGTGCCGGTCGCCTCGGGATCTCTTTTAACCAAGATTTGGAAGGGCACTCAGGAATTTATTAAAGTGGGTCTTATCGCGGATAAAAAAATGCGTGTGTTTGGCGCACAAGCCGAAGGTTGTTCTCCAGTGACTACCGCCTATAAAGCGAAGGTAGATACTTTCCGTCCTGTGAAACCCAATACGATCGCTAAGTCTTTGGCCATTGGAAATCCGGCGGATGGTTATTATGCTTTGAAGACCATCGCGGAATCAAACGGCGGAGCCGAGATGGCCTCTGATCCGGAAATTATCGAGGGCATTAAGCTTTTGGCCCGCACGGAAGGTATCTTTGCTGAGACCGCTGGCGGGGTAACGATTGCCTGCTTGAAGAAACTAGTCGAGTCCGGCGCGTTGGATAAGGATGCGGTGACTGTGGCTTATATCACCGGCACGGGTTTAAAAACCCAGGAAGCGGTGGCCGATCACCTGAGAGAAGTGAAGATCATTCAACCCAATCTGGAAGCTTTCGAAGCCAGCCAATTACAGCCGGTTTCTTAAGTTTTTCGAAGAATGGATTGTGAAAAAGGTCTGGCAAATTCAGCCGTCCTTCAGTCATAATCAGCACTCAAATTCACCAGGAGGCTTCACCATGGCCGTAAAAGTATTGATCCCTACACCCTTACGCAATTTGACCAATAACCAGGCGGAAGTCTCGGCCGAAGGCAACACCGTGGCCGAATTGATCGACCAACTCAGCAAAAGCTATAACGGTCTTCGCGACCGGTTGGTGGATGAAAACGGCAAAATCCGCCGCTTTGTGAATATTTACGTCAACGAAGAGGATATCCGCTTCTTGCAGGGTGAATCGACCGCGCTGAAAGCCGGCGATCAGGTCTCCATCGTGCCGGCCATCGCTGGCGGCAAGTAAGCTCTCGTTTTAAAGGCTCCTTTTGAGGAGCCTTTATTTTTTTAGAAGGACAATCCCATGGCGAATCTCAAAAAATTGGTCGAATTAGATTACCCCAACGAATTGGTCACCGAACCGGTTCTTTCTAACGTTATTAAGAAGTTCAATATAAGCGTCAATCTGCGCAGGGCTTCTATTACCAAGGGCTTTGGCTATGTTCAAATGCAAATTGAGGGTGAAGAACAAGAAGTGAAAAAGGCCCTGGCCGAACTGACAAGCAAGGGTATTGACGTCAATCCTATCGAAAAAGACGTATTAGAGTCCTAATGACCTCAGCTGATCAAAACGATAAATACAGCCGTCAAACTATTCTTCCGGGTGTGGGCCCGGAAGGTCAAAAAAAATGGACTGACGCCCATGTGCTTTTAGCGGGTGAAGGCATGGCTTTGCTGGCTGGGGTTCAAGCTCTGTCGTCCGTCGGCGTGTCGAAAATAACCTTGCTGGTCCACGAACACTTTGATCCCTCGTTTTTGGTTTCTAATCCTCCCCAAATTAGTGTGGAAGCTATTCCGATGACGGCCCAACTGCCCAGCTTTACCGCCGCTTTGGTGGTCTCTCCCAACACGAAGCTTCGCCGTCAGCTCAACCGCGTTTTTCGAAAAAATCACCAACCCGCGGTTTTCGCCTGGCCATCCGGCAGCGGTTTCGCCTTGTTTACCAGCCGGTATCAAAATGGCTGTCCCTGCTTAGAATGTTTCGAGGTGCTAAATCCGAAGGCTTTCTCCAAAGGTGGCCATTCCATTGACCGATTGTTGGGTGCTTCCGCGGCATCTGAGGTGCTGGAACTGATTTTGAACGGCGACTCGCCTTTAGAAAACAAGGTTTGGATTACGGCTTTAGAATCCGGTTTGTCAGTCAAACACGAAGTGATGCCTACTTACAAATGTCCCGCCAAAATGATTGAGAATGGCGCGGTGGTGACGCCGTGAGCGAGTATAACCGGTACCCGGTTGCCGCGGATGTGACAGGCCTTATTGGCGAAACACCGCTTCTTAAACTCAAACGCATTCCCGAAAAAAACAGCGCCCAAATTCTTTGCAAGTTAGAGTTCTATAACCCTGGCGGCAGCGTGAAAGACCGTATCGCCCTTGCCATGATCGTTGACGCCGAAAAGAAGGGGCTCTTAAAGCCGGGAGGTACTTTGGTGGAACCCACCAGCGGTAACACCGGTATTGGTTTGGCGATGGTTTGCGCGCAAAGAGGGTACAAGCTGATTCTGGTTATGCCGGAAGATATGAGCCAGGAACGCCGCGTTTTACTCAAGGCTTATGGAGCTGACCTGGTTTTAACACCTGCTCAGGGGTTTATGACTGAGGCGGTCCGCAAAGCCAAAGAAATCAAAGAACAAAATCCCCAGTACTTCATGCCCGAACAGTTCGCTAATCGAGCCAATCCCGAATCGCACAAATGCACCACAGCGCCTGAAATCGACAAAGACACCGAAGGTAAGTTTGATGCTTTTGTGGCTGGCATCGGCACTGGCGGTACCATTACGGGCGTGGGGGAATATTTCAAAGCCAAAAATTCCAATGTGAAAATTATTGGGGTGGAACCAGCCGCTTCGGCTGTTTTGTCCGGCGGTAAGCCGGGGGTTCACCGCATTCAGGGTATTGGCGCAGGTTTTATTCCGTCGGTTCTCAACCGTTCGGTGATTGATGAAATGGTCACAGTTACGGATCACGAAGCCTATCTCATGACCAAACGTCTCGCCCGCGAAGAAGGTCTTTTATTGGGTATTTCCTCTGGTGCTAATGTGGCCGCCGCGCTTAAAGTTGGCGCGAAGTTAGGCCCTCAAGCCCGGGTAGTCACTATCTGCTGTGACATGGGCGAGCGTTACTTTAGCCTTGAGGCTGAATTTGAATCCGAATTGGCTTCCAGCAACCTCTAGTCGTTTCCTTTGGGTAAGTTCTTGTTATCACTCCCAATCTTTCTTACTGTATTTAAAACCGAGGTGAAACCATGTCCCTGAAAATCGAAGTCTATTCCGATGTCATTTGTCCCTGGTGCTATCTGGGCGAAAGCCGGCTCAAAGAAGCTATCGCTTCGCATCCGAAGGGTGCCGAAGTCGAGGTTCGCTACTTGCCCTACGAGCTTAATCCGGCCACTCCGCCCGAAGGGCATGATCGTAAGGAGTATCTCCAGGCTAAATACGGCGACCGTATTAAACAGGCGGATGAACGTTTAAAGGCTTTCGGCAAGCAGGCGGGGATTGAGTACAACTTTGATAAAGCCAACCGTATTCCCAATACGCTCAAGGCGCACCGTCTCATCTGGTTCGCGGATCAGAAGGGCGCGCAGGAAAGGGCTGTGAACGGATTGTTTAAAGCTTACTTTACGGATGGGGTTGATATCGGTGATACAGCCTCATTGAGCAAGTTAGCGGCGCAATGGGGATTAGACTCTACTGAAGTTGAAAAGTTTTTAAACTCCGAAAAAGGTCAGGAAGAAGTACGCGGGTTAGAAGAAGCGGGATATAACCTGGGTGTGACTGGCGTTCCGTTCTTTGTGTTTGACGGTAAGGCGGCGGTTTCGGGCGCGCAAGATGTGCATACCTTTACCGAAATCATTACGGATATGACGACCTAATTAACGCTCCACCCGCTGTGAATCTTAAAGTCCACGGGTTGCTGGGCAATAATTTTGGATTCTTCGACCAACAACTTCTTCCAACGGATATCCACCTCTAAATCGGGAGAAACCTTCTTCGCCATATCGAGAAATATCTGGTAATGGCCGTTTTCAGAGGCGATCAAGCCGCTGTAAAACTTATTCAAGTCGGCGTCTTTTGCCTCTTCCGTCAGCCGGATAAACCGCTCGCAGGAACGGGCCTCCACTAACGCGGAAACAATCAACCGGTCGGTTAAGTCGTCTTTACCGCCGCCCTTACGAATCAATTTTCTCAAATCATAGGCATAAGGGTTTTTGTGGGCCCTTTCTAACTCGCCGCCCTTTTTTTCCAATAGCTTTAAAGCGGCCTGCATATGGGCGGTTTCGTCGCGGGCAATGGCGGCCACCGAAGCCAGCCAGTGCAGCGGAGCCTGTGGGCCGGGCCAAAGGTTTAAAAACTCCAAGGCGTTATTGGCGGCTTTTTTTTCCAGATAAACTTGGTCGGATAGTAGAGCGTGGGTGTTTTCCAGAACCTGTTTAGCCCATTTGGCGGGGGTAAGGGTGAGCAGAGGTATGTCGTAAGAGGTTGGCACCGATCATCTTTCTTCATCATTTAAAGTGAATCGAACGACTTTGAAGGTAAAATGAAATATATTTTAACGGTAAAGAGGAAGCGTTGTCTCAAATTAAAAATAAAAACCTGGATAATCATTGGCTGCGCGTCTTGATCGAGGATTTTCGCTCGATGGGTTGGGCGATTGGCCAGGTCATCGCTAAAGCTAAATCCCCTAATCAAGTCCATAAAAGACATATTGCGGGTTCGCTGGCGTTTAAGACTGTTTTGGCCCTGGTACCGGCGCTGGCCATTGTGATGGCTATTTTGGCAAATGACGCCTTCAGCGAAAAACGGGAACAACTTTTAGATCAGATTGTGGACGCCATTTACCCGGTGCAAACACAGACCGACAGCACCTTTTTAGACCCGGATGAACCTAAAAATCTCCAACAGCTAAACAAAGTGGGGAAGCAGGAAATCCGTATCTCCATGAAAAAGTTCGCGGTTTATTCTCAGAAGGCCGGTCTTTTTGGTTTTGCGGGTTTTTTGATTGTTCTTTTTTTACTCATGCGCGACATCGAACACTCTTTTAATTTTCTCTGGGGTTTGGAAAAGCAAAGACCCTTTTACCTTCAAATGATACGGCATACGGTTTTCTTTATTGGCCTGCCGATTTTGGCGATCGCGTTATTAACTCTTAAGGGCTGGGTTTCTTATTTTGATATGTCCCGGCCTTTGCTCCATGTCTGGTTTTTTTCCACCTTTTTGCCGTTTTTAACGGTCGCAGCGGCCTGCGCCTGGATGTATTTGCTGCTGCCCAATACTAAAGTGGATAAACGCTCTGCAATTTTAACAGGGCTGCTAGTGAGTTTTCTTTTAGAAATGGCCCGCTGGTTGATGAACTGGTACACCCTCAAAATCTTCGAACGCTCCCATATTTACGGCGCGCTTTGGATGTTCCCCCTGATCTTGCTCTGGTTCTATGTGTCCTGGACCGTTATTTTGTTTGGGGCCGAACTAACTTACTTTGTTCAAAAACACCGCAGTCGAAGTTCCGCTTAATTCTGCTTCTTTTTCTTCTTTTTCTGATCTTTTGTTCCGGGGCGCACGGGTCTTAGCTGTTGTTTTCTCGCTTTGTTCTGCCCGCGGGTGATATTCATTTGGGCTTTCGGTTTTTGCGGATCGGGGACTATTTTTTTATTTGGTTTTTCCTGATTTTTATTTTGTTTTTGACCAGGTTTGGTAATGGGCGTTCTTTTTTGGTTGGCGGATGGGCGTTGTGCGGCAGTCTGCTTTAGTTTGGGTTTCGTCATGGATTTTGTTTTCTTTCCCGCCGGACTTTTTGATTTTTTAAGATGAGAATCGGTTATGGGTTTGGCTTTTTGTTCTGACGGTCGCCGGGGTTGACGCACCGGTTTGCGAGACAAGTCCATGGGATAGCTCAGGCGGTTTTGCCGCTTCTGCTGAACGATGGTTTTGATGCGAGACCAGGTTTGATAATGTTTCTTTTCACTGAGGTTTAAACTACGTTGGGGCAAGAAACCTGATTTTTTGAGGGAGAAGGTGGAGTGCTGGTTGGCGGTTACTTTCTGCACCTGGCCATTCTTTTTCATTTCCACGATGCCGTGAAAGGTGTTTGTCACCACATTGTCATCCTGTTTTTGAACCTCGAAGCCCGTTCCGCGAACGCCGCAGACCACGCCCCCCGCGTCTATCTCAAAGCTTGATTTGCTTTCATTTAATTTTTCAACTTCGGACAATACATTTCCCAGCAACAGTTCCAGGCGGCTGGTAAAGCCGTGGGTCGTGTTGGGGGTGAGATCCGCGACCTTCACCTGGCTGTTTGCCCCTATGTGAACAAGGGTATTGTTGTTGAGTGCCAGGGTCATTTCAGAATTGTCTTTGGTAATGACTGAGTCGCCTGCCTCTACCGACTCGCCTTCCTCGGCGGTTTCGGGCACGGTGGAATCAAAAGGCATAATCAGAGCTGTTCCTTTAATGTCCTCAATGGAGTACTCCAAAACGGTAGATTCTGGTGTAGGTGTAAAGACCAGGGCTAATGAGGTTGTGGGGGAAGCGGCGGCGAGAATGGGTGTGGCGACAGGGGTAGGTAAGGCCATTTCGGTACTGACGGGTTTAGGGGAGCGCTTAAAGGTTAAAGCGGCCAAAACTAAAAGCAAGGTGATCAAGATCAGCAGTTTTTTCATGGGGGGTATTTTCACGCAAAACGCTGAAAATGTCCTGTGGAATATGGTAAGGTTTCATCGCTTTAAACTGTCTTTTTGAGGATCGATTGAAAAAAAACAATGTTCTTTTATTCCTTCTCTTATTTGTCCTGAGGATAGATAACGTCCAGGCTCAAGCGGCTTATGCTGAAAGACCTTATCTGGTCTCAGCGTCTATTTATATGGCGGCTGATACTCAGGCAGATGTCTGGCTCAACGGGATTCACGTCACTCATTGTCCCCATACCACCATGGCGCTGGGGCCCAAAACCATTTTGGCCAGGCCTGACAGTCTCTGCCTCTTCAATAAAGATAATGTACTTTCCATCAAGCTGGAGGGCAAAGGCAGTTCTTCGGGTCAGTTTGTGGGTGTAGCCTATGCTGTCAGCTTCACATTCTCGGATGGTACTTTTTACGTCATGAACAGTTCATCGCCGGGCGAACACCGCAGTTTTTATATCCCGCAGAGAGGGACGGATGAGCCTGAAGGCTGGCAGGAGATAGGTTTTGATGATTCGCTTTGGCCACTGGCCAAAAACTCGAATGATTTGATTCCGGATACGGCCTCGTTGTCGGGCGCCGCTTTTGGTGGAACGGCTAAATTTTTGACCGCCTCTTCCACGGGTTATTTTATTCAGCACCCGGGTGAGAAACATTTATTCCGCCGTCACTTTAGCTTGGATATCAGCGTTAACCCCCGCTGCCTGCCAAAACCCAAACCGGCGTTAACTGTCCGGGTCAAAACGCCTACATCGACTTCCTTATCTTCAGTCACGCCGGTAGTTATTCCGGCCCACAAGGAACCTTTGGCGGCTTCGCCGCAATTGGCTAAAGCTACGCATCAAACGACCTTTTCGGTTTTGTCTCCCATGAAAGCCTGGCCTACCTCGACACCCACGTTATTTGTGCCTTTGCCGACCGCTACGCAGGTAGAGTCCGTTCCTACCGCAACCATGGTGCCGGTAGCGACACCGCATATATTTCCCACGATGGTGATTCAGGATGACGGCGCGGTGGTTTTTGGGCAGTCTAACGCGAATATTTTGGTGTTATTCGGTGATGGCCCTGGTTATTACACGGTGGAAGCGGTGGATGCCAATCACACTCACTTGAAAACTCTTTTAAACCAACGCATCATAAACACTTCGGAAATGTGGCTTACTTGGGATGGCAAAGACGAGCATGGCAAGGATGTGCCGGTCGGTCAATACTTTATTCTTTGCTCCAAAGAGGGAACAGTTCTTCAAACGATTCTTTTACGCCGGGCACAGTAATTGAAAGAAAACATGGATTTAAAAAATCTCAAAATTCTGATCGTAGGCGTCGGCGGGCTGGGTTGTCCCGCGTCTTTAGCTTTGGCTGAAGCGGGCGTCGGAACGCTGGGTCTGATGGATCCAGACCATGTGGAACTTTCCAACCTTCACCGGCAAATTCTTTATTCCGAAGAAAATGTGGGTCAGTTAAAGGTTGAGGCCGCCCAAAAGTATCTCCAGCGTTTATTTCCACAAACTAAAACTAATCTTATTCCCGAAGCCTTTGGGGCGGTTAACGCCGAAAAGGTTCTTCAATCTTATGATCTTGTTGTAGATGGTTTGGACCGGCTGGAAAAAAAGTTTGTTTTGAACGACTGGTGCGTCAAATTGAACAAACCTTTTGTGCATGCGGGCGTAGTGAAATTTGAAGGGCAAGTGCTGCCGGTGATTCCGGGCAAAACGGCCTGCCTCCGCTGTTTGATTCCCAAAATCCCTCCTCCCTTTGCCTTGCCCACTTGCCGGGAAGCGGGTGTACTGGGTTCTTTCTCGCAGGCGATTGGCTTTTTGCAAGCCTATGAAACCCTGCGCTTGGTCAGCCACCCTGAAAATTTATTTTTGTGGAAGTGGAATATTCAAAAACGAACCGCGCGTTCTATACGCCCGGTAAGAAATCTGGATTGTCAGGCCTGCTCGGGCAAAGTGTTTGAAGAGACTATCGGGGAAATGACCTGCAAAGTTTAGGCCGAAGACGCTAATCCCATTGGAAAGATTAACGTCCTCGCTTTTTTGATGTTACGACAAAATTACTTTTTAACCTGTTCGGCGGCTTCCTGAAAATCTTTAGTCAAATCTTCCAGCTGTTCCTGGCCCTTGTCGCCATAACTCTTTAAGAGCTTGGCCTGCTCTACGGCGCCTTGAAGATAGGCTTCTCCCATATATTCCCGGGCTTCCGCAAAGTCGGGGCGGATCTTCAGGGCTTTCCAGTAATTTTCAATGGCGTCATCCAGCTTTCCGGTTTTGCGCTGGGCATGGGCCAATTGATTTAGCACGTCCGCGTTATTGGGGGCGGTATCCGCAGCTTGCTGAAAGAGGTCGACCGCTTTGGCATAGTCTTTGCTTTTTACCGCGTCGAGACCCTGATTATATAAAGCAGTTACCTGGTCGATCTCGCTGCTGCCGTTGTCGCTGCTATTACCGCTGTTCGCATTGGGATTGCCGGCGTTAGGGTTACCGCCGTTGCTGCTTTGCATTTGTTGACTGCTGGTTCCGCTAGCGTAAACCATCGTATTTAAACAAAAGCAGCTCATAACAGCTAACGCTAATGCGGCTCGGCTCGGTTTCATCAAAGGCCTCCGGTGATTTGAGAATGAAAATGAACTCTAAGCTTTTATAGTAAAGCTCCGGGACAAAGGTTACTGAAAGTTTAAAAGCAGTCCACACCCGTTAAAGCGGTTGATAGGCTGTAAAGAGGTGAGTAAACTGTTTACCCATGAAGAAGTTAACTAAAGTCAAAACCGTCAAAAAACCAAAAAAACGTAAACCAAAAGCTAATCCCTCAAACCGTATATTGGCGGTGATTTTACTGCTTCTCATCGCGAGCGCTTTTCTGGTGAATCATTGCCGAAATGAGGATGACAAAGCCTTGTTCGCACCCGCTCCTCGCGGCACCCTGCTGCCGGTTCCGTCTGTGGGAGAAGACGGTTCTGTTGAAATGACGCCTACTCCTATTGCGGTTCAAAATCATCGTCCAACAAAGCTTCACCATCAGCCAGCCCGCCGCATCCATAAACTGGGATTTGTCGCTCTTGGCACCGGGGGCAACGGTATCGGCGGAGGGGCTGGCAATGCAAAGGGAACGGCTCCGGCCGCGACCCCGACGGCGGCAGACACTGCGACGCCTACGGCAACGATGACAGCCACACAAACTTTAGATCAAGTTCAAAAGGCGGCCGCGGGGGGCGATACTCAAGCCGCTAAAAAAATGGGCAATCTTTATCTCAATGGCCAGGGCGTGCCGAAAAATTATGCTGAAGCCCTGAAGTACCATTTGATGGCCGCTCAAAACGGGGATGAGGAGTCTCAATATTGTGTAGGACTCATTTACGATATGGCTCTGGGTGTAAATCAAGATTATCAGGCGGCCATGAGCTGGTATACCCTGTCCGCTAAAAAGGGGGACTCAATGGCTGAGAACGCTATCGGCTATTGTTATGAAACGGGCCATGGTGTGACGCAAAATAATACCGAGGCTTTGAAGTGGTATCAAAGGGCAGCGAATCACGGCAATACCAGCGCCGCGCAGAACATATTGAGCCTTCAAGAATTGATGCCAGCAAAACCCACGCCTGGTGACGCGCCCGCCAGCGCTAAATAAAGCACTTCATTTCAACCTAAATCCAGCGGCGTACCCGGCTTTTATAGTCTATAAATTCTTGGCCGAATATCTTCTCTAACTGTTTTTCCTCACGGCGAATCATAAAATCTACCGCCAGAATATTGACGACTGTCAGTATTAACCCACAAGTCGAACCCAGCATTAAAACCGCTCCGCCAAAGATAAAGACATTTCCACCCAGATAAAGCGGGTTTCGGCTGTAACGGTAGGGACCGGTAGTGATGAGTGAGGTTTGGGGTTGAAGCACAATGACTTTCATCTTTCGCTGGTAAAAGTCAAAGGTGGCCCAAACCCTAAGGGTGAAACCTGCAGCGAGCAGTATCGCGCCGGGAACGGTCAAGTCCATAAACTGTATCCAGAATATCTTGAAAACGATATCGAGCCACGAGCCCAGAAGGGCAAAAGCGAAACCCGCAGCTAATACGCCGATGTTGTGAAGAATGCTTTTGAGAAGGTTGATGACCATGACTAAGCCTACATCCGGGCTTTCGAGGATGTCAATTTTGAATTTTTGGAAGCCACTATGTTTTATCTCAACGATATGGGTACCGCGGCAGGCCAAAATCTAGCGATTGACCAGATCCGCTTTCAGTAATCAAAGCCTCTTTTTCAAGCTGGCAGGTGCCCGTGGCCGGACATAGGTAATCGGTACCCTTAAATTTTTTTGATTTTTTAAAGGGTTTGTAAGGTTAAATCACACTCCCGTCTCTTTTATTTTTTTGCCAAGGCGCTAGTCTAATAACAGGTCATGAATGCCTTTCAGGATCTGTTGTTCACCGATAAACCAGAAGAGTTGAACCTCTCCGTTTTTTTCTAATTTCTCCGAGTGACTGAAACCACCCTGTTTTCAATGCCGTTACCCGCCAGTTGCCCCTGGTATTTATTTCCGTTTATTTATTTTTAGCCGAGCTTTTTAAACGCTGCCCGTGGCAGTCACTTTAAGGAGGCCGCTGATGAAAGATTCCAAAGTTTTGAACAGTTTTTTTGAGAAAGAGCACCACCGGTGGAAAAAGGAAGTTCAAACGGTTTTTAAAACCGCGTTCAAAGAATATGGTTATGCCCTCAACCAAAAAAACAGCGGTTCCTTCAAAAACGCGGCCGCGAGCGCCCGGGATAAAAGCAGAAATATTAAAGGATAATTTCGAATGAAAAAAACTAAACAGCCCGAACACCGTCAACATGAGCGTGTTGAGTTCAATGCTGATGTGACGATTTATCCGGTAATCGACTCTAAATCAGGCAATGTGCTGGAGATTCCTTCGGATGGTATTACGGTTCAATGCCGTGATATCAGCGAGGGGGGCATTAGCCTTCAGATGGCTCCCATGAACTCTTCGGTCAGTATTGTCAAAATCAACTTTAAGCTGCGGGCGTATAAACCGGTGGACGCTTTCGCCAAATTGATTTGGAATAATGGCGGCGCCTGCGGGTTTCAATACATCATTTTGGATGACAAGTCCCGAAGCCATATCCGCGGCTTTGTGAACGAAAATAAGTAGAGGGAGATTTTTTGAGGAATAGGGCGGCGGGAAACTGAAGATTTTCTGCCGAAGTTAGAACTTCTTTCAATGAAGCTTATTTTGCCCCCCTGAATTTTTATGCCAGATTGGCTTTTCTGCTGAAAAATTGATGCGCCTTGAATTAATTGTGCCAAGTTCTTATTAATTAAGTACCAGCAAGTATTTCCTTCCTTGGCTTTTTGAAATTCCACCTATTGAATCCCCAAACCAATCTCTCTACCTGTTAATCACAGGACGTTTATACGTTCTACTGCTCGTGGTGCTATCACACTAACCGTGCGATTCTCATGAGCACCAAGGAGGAGATTCAGGTGGAGTACCAGATAGAATTTGAGAAATTAGGCGAAAGATACCGCAAACTCCGTCTTCGTCAAAAAATGGTTCAAGAAGACGTGATCGGGCATGGATTTTCGGTAAGGCATTACCAACAGCTGGAATCCGGACGGCCCCACTCCCTTAAGACCTTTTTCCGCGTTTGTGAGATGTTCGGCGTTAGTCCAGAAAAGCTCATCAAAGGCATTTTGCATGTTAGAAGGCCTCAGTAAAATCAATTGGGATAAAATAAGGCACCGCAACGGTTCAGCCTCAAACATCCCAAAACTTCTGATGCAACTCGTTTCAAAAGACAAAAAATCCCAAAAAAACGCTATCGGTCAGATTTTTAATGATCTCTGGTTTCACGGCATGGTTTACGAAGCGACCGCGCGTGCTGTCCCGTCCCTTTATGAGATTTTAGAAAGCCCTGCCTGCTTTGAGCGCTTTTCGGTGCTTTGGCTTTTAAGCGCCATCGCCAGCGGCAGGTTCCGCCAAAACGACCTTCAAGAAGACCATCCCGAGATGGTTTGGAACCGAAACGCGCTTCAGGCGGTAAAACAGGGACTGTCCAAGGTTTTGTCGCTTTTAACTGATGGCGATAAAGACCTGCGCCTGCCCGCCATTTTGTTATTGGTTTCCCTGCGGGAAGAAGCGGATCAAATCAATCCGGTGTTGTTAAGGCTCCTTTCCGAAGAACAAAACACCGATGTTCGGGCCGGTTTCGGTCTAGCCCTGGCAATGCTGGGGGATTATCAAAGCGGCGCTTTTGATCTGGAAAGTAAAAGAGGGTCGATGGCCCTGGCGAATAGCCTGGCCAAAGCCTGTTCTGCAAATAAGAAAATGAGCGGATTTTCTTTTAAAACGATTGAGGAATGTTTTACGAATAGCCTGTCCGCCGCCAACCAAGATTGGCTCAGAGATGAAAGAGTTTTGCTCAACAATTCCAACTTTGATGGCAGTTACTTTTGATCATTCCTCAAAAAGACAAAAATTGATTCGCAATAAAATGTCATGGAACGACATTAAAGTTTAATTTTTTTGGTCAGAATACTTCAAAAAAACACTACTTATAATTTCTAAGAAAAAACAATGTAAATTTTAGTTTATTTCCCTAGTTAAGATCTTCCGCTCATTACAGTGAAAAAAGCGGGATGTTTAAAAAGAAGCTGACCGCGTCATCCACTCTGGGTGAAATGGACCTCAAACAACCATTTAAATTTTACCTTAAATTCGACAGGGGCCTTGTTGCAAGTCTCCGAAACTGTGTTAGATTCGAAAAAAGAAAATTAACCGAAGGGTTAATCGATTTTGACTGAAATGAAAACGGTTTTAGTCGTGTTCTTTTTTGAGGCTACATAGTTCATTTTTGTCTGCCGTTTTACAAAGCTGTTTAAATTGTTGATTGTGTTACTGAATGAACAACGCTAAAAAACCAGGGGGCGAAATGGTTTTTCAACACGGTTGGAGAGTCTGCGCGTTCATTGCGCTGTCACTGGCGCTATGGAGCGGGAAAGTTTTTGCCCAAACCCCAGAACCTACCGAATCGTCCACCGTCACGCCGTCCATTACGTCCTCTCCGGTTGAGCTGAAAAAATTAAGTCTCGAACAATTAATGAACCTCGATGTCACTTCGGTGGCTAAAGAACCTCAGCCCTATGGTCAGGCGCCTGCCGCCATTGTAGTCCTCACTAACGACGCTATCCGCCGTTCGGGCGCTTCCAGCATTCCAGAGGCGCTGCAGCTGGCTGACAATTTAAACGTGGCGCAAAAAGATTCCCACGACTGGTCTATCAGCGCGCGCGGGTTCAACACCGATTTGTCCAACAAACTTCTCGTTTTGATAGACGGACGCAGTGTTTATTCGCCGCTCTTCTCCGGCGTCTTTTGGGATGCCCAGGATTATTTGCTGGAGGATATCGACCGTATTGAGGTCATCAGCGGCCCGGGTGGAACCCTTTGGGGTGCCAATGCGGTGAACGGCGTCATCAACATCACCAGCAAGAGCGCCAAAGAGACTCAGGGTCTCTATATTGAGGGCGGCGGCGGTATGGAGTGGTCACCTGAATTGCAGGATTTTGAGGCGATCCGTTATGGCGGCGCGCTGGGACCGGATCTTTTTTACCGGTTCTATGGAAAATATGATGCCCGGGGCAGCGAGCCTTTATTAACCAATGGAAACGCCGCCAATGATTCCTGGACGAACGGCCAGGGCGGCTTCCGAATCGACTCGATTACGACGGGACAACACCTGACCATTCAGGGGGATATTTACTCCAACATCGAAAGTATCTCCACCGGCGGAACGGCGCAGAAAAGCGGCGGCAATATACTGGAGCGCTGGACCCGCACCTTCGACGACGATTCCAACGTGAGCCTGCAGTTTTACTATGACCACACTTTTATTAACGACCCCGAACCGGAGGCCTTTTTATCCACATTGGCAGCGGCGCCGCCAGGAATTTTCACCGACAGGCTGGACACTATTGACCTAGACTTCCAGCACCATTTCCATTTGGATGATCACAACAACTTCAGTTGGGGATTCGGCTACCGCTACACCGACGATCTGACCGGGGCCTCCCCGGGATTGGCCTTCGCGCCTTCTCCCTTGCTGCAGAATCTTTATAGTCTTTTCGCTCAGGATGAGATCCGGCTTTTGTCCAATGTCTTCCTCACGGCGGGCAGCAAGGTTGAGCACAATGACTACACGGGCTATGAGTATGAGCCCAGTGGCCGGTTGAAATGGGATGTGACTGAAAACCAGATGCTGTGGGCGGCGGTTTCGCGGGCGGTCCGTATGCCGTCCGAGGTCGATACGAATGAGCGGGGACTGACGCCCCTTCTCAACGCGTTCCATATCACCTCGAGTATAAACGGGTCGCCGGGTTTCCTGTCCGAGGTCCTCGTCGCCTATGAGTTGGGTTACCGGGCCCAGCTGGACAAAAACTTTTCCACTTCCATCTCGACCTTTTTCAATAATTACACTGATATCCGCAGCACGGGCACCACTCCCGGAGGGGCGCTGGGAATCCTGCCTTTCGTTTTTCAAAACAACCTGATGGCCCAAACCTGGGGCGTTGAGCTGACCACCGATTACCAGGTACTGGACTGGTGGAGGCTGCATGCCGGCTATGACCAGCTCAACGAGTCGGTTTGGGTCGCGCCGGGCCAGCTTGACCTCAATAAAGGTCTTAATGAAACGGCGGATCCGCCAAACCAGATTTTTGTCCGATCCTCCATGGATTTACCCGGGCATTTGGAACTGGACCCGGCCTTCCGCTGGATCGACACTTTTACCTATAACAACAGCGGTGTTCCGGGAACTGTTCCGAACTACGCTGAGTTAGATGTGCGCCTAGCCTGGCACGCCTCCCCGAATCTTGAGCTTTCCGTTACGGGCCAGAATCTTCTGCATCCCTACCATCTGGAATACGTGATTTCCAGTCCCGCACCTACGGAAGCAATTTCCCGCAATGTGTATGGAAAGGTTGCGTTACGGTTTTGATCCTTTCCCGGCGCCATTTCCTCACTTCGATGATTTTGGCGGGCTTCGTCCTTCTGGGCGCAGGGCAGAGTGTTTCGGAGGAATATCAGGTCAAAGCTCTGTTTCTTTTCAATTTCGCGCAGTTTGTTAAATGGCCTTCTTCGGATTTTTCCAGCGCGAATGAGCCTTTCCGTATCGGTGTGCTGGGGGAAAACCCTTTCGGCACTTTTTTGAGCGAGACCGTCAAAGGTGAAAGTGTTGAGGGGCATCCCCTGGTAGTCCAGCACTATGACAGTCCCGCTGCGGTGAAAGACTGCAAAATTTTATTTGTCAGCGATTCTGAAAAAGAAGCGATCGGACAAATCCTGGCCGCTTTAAAAGACAGGGATGTTTTGACGGTGGGTGATACTCCTGATTTTTTAAAAGAAGGCGGCATTATCCGCTTTGTTCCTGAGGGAAATAAGATTCATTTCCGTGTGGGTTTGGACAGAGCCAATAACCTCAAATTTTCGATCAGCAGCAAGGTGCTCCGCCTGGCCGATCCGGGGAAGGATTGAGTATGAGTTTTAGAGATATGCCCATCCGGCGAAAATTGATGACCGTCATCCTTCTCACCAGCGGGGCTGTATTGATGCTCTCTTGCGCGGGTTTTTGCACTTATGAAATGGTCGCCTTGCGTAAGGGAATGCTGAAGGAATACACCACCGGCGCCCAGATTATCGCCGCGAACTCCACAGCGTCCCTGGCTTTCCGAAATGAAGCGGACGCGGCGGAGGTTCTGGCAGCCTTTAAAACTGACCCGCGGGTAGTGGAGGCCTGCCTTTATGACCAAAAAGGAAAAGTTTTAGCCCGCTATCCGGCCGGCGCGCCCGTCAGTATTTTCCCGACTCATCCCAGCGAGTCAGGCTACCGGCAAGACCATCTGGAGATTTTCTATCCTGTGCTTCAGGGTAGCCGGGTGCTGGGGACGGTTTTTCTCCAATCCGATTTATCCGATTTGAGCGAGCGTTACTATGCCTACGCCTGGCTGGCGGGAGCCATTATCGCCTGCTCTATTTTGCTGGCTTATCTGCTTTCGCGCATGCTTCAAAAACAGATTTCTACCCCGGTTCTGGGTCTGGTGGAGACCGCGAAGCTCATTTCCCAGGAAGGCGACTTTTCCGTCCGGGCTGAAAAATCCGGAGAGGATGAAGTGGGCGCCCTGACCGACGCCTTTAATCAGGTTCTCGCGCGGGTGGAAGATCAGGAACAGGCTATCCGCAAACTCAACGCCGATTTGGAAGAACGCATCGTTGAACGCACCGCCGAACTGGCCTTGACCGGGCGGAAGCTCGAGGAAAACAAAAATCTGCTCGACTCGGTTTTACACAACATTAAAGACGGCATTGTGGCGGTAGATGAAAAGGGCCGTTACTTTGTTTTTAATCCGGCTGCCGAAAAAATTATGGGCCGCACGCCTGAAGGCATTTTGGACAATAAAAGGATGGAACATTTTGGGCTTTTTAGGCCTGACGGTGTCACGCCTTTTCCCGAAAGCGAAGGCGTTTTGTCGAGGGCTCTGCGCGGCCTGGAAACCCATGACCTGGAAATGTTCGTCCGCAACCCGCTGCATCCGGACGGCCTCCTGATTATCACCTCGGGCCGGCCCCTATTGGATGAGAAGGGAAAGACCATGGGCGGCGTGGGTATCTTCCGGGATGTGACCGAACAAAAGCGGCAGGAGAACCTGAAGATTTACGCCAAGGCCCTGGAGAACAGCAACCGGGAATTGCAGGATTTCATCTTTGTGGCGTCCCATGATTTGCAGGAACCTCTGAGGAAGATCCAGTCCTACGGTAATTTTTTGCTGGATGAAACCAAAGGAAGTCTGTCCGAAGCCGCCTCGGTTTATCTGGCCCGTATTCAGACCGCCGCCAAACGGATGAGCGGATTGATTGAAGATTTGCTCCAGCTCACCCGTGTCACTACCAAGGCCAAGCCCTTTGAGTTAGTGAATGTCTCTGAAATTGTGGGTGAAGTACAGGCTGACCTTGAACTCAAGCTGCGTGAAACCGGGGGAAAGATCATGATCGGCGAATTGCCCGAGTTGGAAGCGGATCCTACCCAGATGCGCCAGCTTTTCCAGAATTTAATTTCAAATGCCCTTAAATACCGGAAAGCGGATGTGGCGCCGGTGGTGATGGTTCAGGGCAAGGCTGATGAGGGCAAGGGCTGGTGCCGTGTTTTGGTAAGGGATAACGGCATTGGTTTTGACCCCAAGTACTCGGAAAAAATATTCAATATTTTCCAAAGGCTTCACGCAAACGATGAGTACGAGGGAACCGGCATCGGGCTGGCCATCTGCCGGAAAGTAGTGGAAAGACACAGCGGAACCATTACGGCCCGGGGAGAAGTGGGGAAGGGCGCTGAGTTTGAGATTGTGCTGCCGATCAAGCAGGCCAAGTAAAATTTAAGGGGGACAAAGATGACCGCGAACCGAAATATCGCTCCGATTTTAATGGCGGATGATGACGTAGATGACCGCCTGATGGCGGGAAAGGCGGTCACTGAAAACCGCCTGGCTAATCCCTTCCGCACGGTGAATAACGGCGAGGAACTTTTGGATTATCTCCGCCACCAGGGAAAGTATTCAGATCCGGCCTCGGCGCCCAAACCTTGCCTCATTCTATTGGATCTGAACATGCCCAAAATGGACGGCCGGGAAGCCCTGCGCATCCTCAAAGATGACGAAAACTTACGTAAGATCCCCGTGGTCATCATGACCACCTCCCAGGCCGAGGAGGACATTCTGGTCAGCTATAACGTAGGCGCCAATTCCTATATCACCAAACCGGTCACCTTTGACGGGCTGATGAAGGTCATGAAGACCCTGAAAGACTATTGGCTGGAGATTGTGGAATTGCCTGCGCCGGATACCCAAAACGGTTCCGCTCAGAAATAAAAATGGCATCGAACGTCACTAGAGGGGGCCAACATGAGCGGTAAAGCGGTCCGGGTATTGGTGGTAGAGGATAATCTGGAGGATTTTGAGATTCTCCGTATTCTTTTCTCCAAGGTCAAACATGGCCGCTACGAACTGGAAAACGCCATCGGCCTCCCGGAAGCGCTGGAAAAACTGCGCCTCAATAAGCACGATGCTTTCCTGGTGGATTATAAACTCGGGGCGGATTCAGGCATGGACTTTTTGCGCCTGGCCATTCAGCAGGAAAAATGCCAGTCGCCCATCATTCTCTTAACCGGTTTCAATGATTATGAGTTAGACATCGAGGCCATGAACCTGGGCGCCGCGGACTTTCTCAACAAAAACAAACTGGACACGGACGTGCTGGAAAGATCGGTGCGCTATGCCCTGGACCGCAAAAAAGCGGAGGAACTCCAATCCCAACTGGCGGTTATTTTACTGCAAACCGCCGACGCGGTTATCGGCATGGATGAGCATGGCAAGGTGACCAGCTTTAACCGGGGCGCGGAAAAAATGCTCGGCTATGAGGCGGACGAAATCGTCGGCCAGTCTGCCACCCGTCTCACTTTGCCCGAGTTGATCGACGAGGCGAAATTGGTCTGGGAAAGAACCGTGAATGGGGAAGCCAACTCCAACTATGAGACTCTGTGGGTCAAAAAGACTGGCGAACATATTGATGTGGAAATTACGCTCTCGCCCATCCGAAACGCGAAAGAAAGAATCATCGGCGTCTCGGTGATCGGCAGGGATATCACCTCCCGCAAGCAGGTTCTGGCCACACTTCAGAAACAGGAAGAACAGCTACGCCTTTCCCAGAAAATGGACGCCATTGGCCGTCTGGCAGGGGGCGTGGCCCATGACTTTAATAATCTGCTCAGTGTTATCGGGGGCAATGTGGAGTTTTTGCTCGATAGTGTTCCCAAAGACAGTCCGGAGAATGAGGAACTGAATGAGGTTCAAAAGGCGGTTCGTCAGGGCGCCGAACTGACCAAACAGCTGCTGGTCTTCGGAAAAAAACAGGTTTCCCAGCCTCAGGCGCTGAATCTCAATGAGGTCAGCCAGGACATGAACAAAATGTTCAAACGCCTCATCGACGCGCAGATCGACCTGAGCATCATTCAAGGTAAAGACCTCAAGCCGATCCAGGCTGATCTGGGTCAAATTCAGCAGGTTCTTCTGAATCTGGTTCTGAACGCCCGGGATGCCATGCCCCGGGGCGGACGTTTGTTAATTGAGACCAAAAACGTGACGGAGGTCGGCGATTTAGAGAAGGGTTTTGAGAATTTCTTCGCTCCTCAAACCCGCGTCCGGCTCAATGTCACCGATACGGGCATGGGTATGACACCCGAAATACAGGCGCACATTTTCGAGCCCTTTTTCACCACTAAAGAAGGCAAGGGCACGGGCCTGGGACTGGCCACGGTCTACGCGATTGTTAAGAATTGGGAAGGGTCTATTTTGGTTCACAGCATTCCCAATATTGGAACTACTTTCTCGCTGACTTTCCCCGCTTATGAAGCGGAAGACAAACCTCAGGTGAAAGCCAAACAGCAATCGCTCATTCCCATGGGTCACGAGACCATTTTGGTGACCGAGGATGAGGACGGCGTGCGCAAAGTACTGGTGCGGGCTCTGGAAAAGCAGGGCTATAAGGTTTTGCAGGCGGAGAACGGTCAGGAAGGCGTGCGTAAAGCCGCGGGATACAGCGAAAAAATCGATCTTTTGCTGACTGATACGGTTATGCCCAAGATGAACGGAAAAGAACTGGCGGATGAGGTTAAAAAGTTCAGGCCGAAAATCAAAGTGATTTTTATTTCGGGGTACGCACAGGAAATTCTTTCGCAACAGGGAATGCTGGATGCGGGCATTCATCTGATTCAAAAACCCTTCGACCTGGATTTTATGGTGCGCGAGGTCAGGCGGGTTCTGGACGAAAAGTAAGTTGGGCTGGCAGAAGTGAAAGTTAAGTACGGGCGACCGGATACTCATTATTAATAAGGAGGCGATATGAAGTGCTCAGATTTTACGATTATGTTCGCGGATGACAATGAGCAGATTCGAAAGATTTACGAGAAGAATTTTCTCAAAGAAGGGTATAAGGTTGTTCTGGCCGAGCATGGAGCCAGGGCCCTGGCCGAGCTGAAGGAGCAGAAGGTTGATCTGCTGGTGACCGATATGGAAATGCCAGGCATGAATACGCTGGAACTTTTTCCGATTTTGAAGAAAGACTATCCAAAACTGCCGGTTATTGTAGTGACGGGGCACTATGTGAATCTATTGGAGGATTTTATCGCCAAAGGTTTCGCGGTGAAAGCGGTGATCAACAAGCCCGTCTCTGTGGGTGAATTAAAGGAATGGGCAAGGAAAATCCTTAAGATTGATAATTTGTAACCCTGGCGAAGCCGATGTTTCTTTTAGAGGTCTTCCTCCGGGGAGGCCTCTTTTTTTATTTCTTATCCCGACAATGGGAGATAATAGTTTTACCGTCTTTTAATGAATAATTTTTGAAATGGCTGCCGATGGTTCTAAAGACTTTATCCCACCTTTATCGTACCTACGGGCTCCGGGCGGCATTAGTTTTGTTGACTCTCTTTCTTTTGGTGAATACTTGGGTTTCGATTAAAAACATTTCCCGTATTATTCAATGCGAGCAACAAGTATCCGATTCCCGTCAAATTGTTGAGCAGATCCAACTGGTAGGGGCTTTGGCTGTGGACTTAGAAACCGCCTACCGGGGTTTTATCCTTTCGGACCAATCGAAATATCTGGCGCCGATGGAAAAAGCCAAGGAGAACCTTCCCCGGGCGGTGGGCTGGCTGGAGACACTGACATCCGAAAATTCGATCCAGCTGGAAAAAGCGAGAGCCGTTCAAGAACTGATACAGGAAAAAATTAAATTGAGCCGGGCGATCGTTCGAACGCGGGAAAAGTCGAAAAGCATTTCAAGGACACTGTTGATCGACGCGAATCAAGGTAAAACTTTGATGGACCGCATCCGCGAACTTTTAGATGAAATGACCAAAACGGAAGAGGCGCGGTTGGCTCAGCGTCAGGCGGAAGCCCAGTCCAGCGCCGACCGGGCCATTTGGTTTTTCGTGATCATGCTGTTTCTGTCTCTTTTTTTTCTGGGTTTGGGTTACTACCAGTTGGAAAAAAACCGTAAAAACCGGATTGAACTGGCGAACTACGCGGCCAAACTGGAAACGAGCAACCAAAATCTGCAGGAGTTTGTTCACATCATCGCTCACGATCTGAAGGAGCCCATTCGGATGGTGGTATCCTTCGGCAGTCTTTTAAAAGACGAACTGGGTGATGGGTTGCCTCCTTCGGCGGCCGACTCTCTTTTTCGGATACAGGATGGAGCCCGGCGTATGGGCGGTTTAATTGACGACTTGATTCAGCTAAACCGGGTGACCAGCCAGGCCAAACCTTTTGAGCGGGTGGATTTGTCGGTCATACTGAACGAAGTTCAGAAGGATTTGGAAATACGCCTGAAAGAATGCGGCGGCGTGATGGAGGTGGGTTCTTTGCCTCATCTGGAAGCCGATCCCGCCCAAATGCGCCAGCTCTTTCAGAATCTGATCGGCAATTCATTGAAGTACCGCCAGGATGATAAGCCGCCGGTTATTAGGGTGGAATCTGAAACGGACTCGACGGCGGGCCTGACCCGTATTTGGGTGAGGGATAATGGGATCGGCTTCGACCAAAAGAACGCTGAAAAGATTTTCAACATCTTTCAAAGGCTTCATAAACGGGAGAAATATGAGGGAACCGGTATGGGGCTGGCCATTTGCCGTAAAGTCGTGGAACGCCACCGCGGGGTGATTACGGCCCAATCAAAAGCGGGAGAAGGCGCCGTTTTTGAGATTGTCCTGCCATTAACGCAAAGGGGGTAAAATTACGGTTTTTCCGGCCTTTTTTCTGAATTTTTCTTGAACTAAATCCCTCCAGTCCCGTCTAGAAGGCGAATCCAATTCACGGAGGGTCCTTTGAAATACTTTACCGCCTTAATGCTGGCCGCTTTATTCCTGACGCAGATCAGCTGCGGTAGCAAAAACTACAGCGTGGCTCCGGTCGGCGTTCAATCGACCAGCACACCGGCGGTAACTCCCACCGCCACCTCAACGGTGATTCCGATGCCGACTTCGGCCACACCGCCTACCTATCAAACCACTTTCTCCACTTACGGCACCGGCAACGGCCAATTGCAAAACGGCTCGATGGGCATCTGTTACGCTCCGAACGGCAATATTTATGTGGCCGACACCAATAACTCCCGCATTGAAGTGTTCGACTCCACGGGCGCTTACGTCAGCCAGTGGGGCAGCAGCGGCACCGGTCTGAACGAATTTGGCACCCTGGAAGCCATCGCGGTAGACAGCTACAGCAATATCTGGACGGTCGATTCGACCAATTACCGTATCTCGAAATTCAGCCCCACGGGCACCCTGCTGACCCATTGGGGCAGCTACGGTGAATCGCTCACAGGGGGTGTTTATGATGTGCCCCGGGCCATCACGGTGGATTCAGCGAACAATGTTTACGTCATGGATGGAGCTACCATGTGCGTTCAAAAGTTCGACAACAGCGGCACCTTTAAAACTTTATGGAGAGTGGACGGCGCTTATAACACGCTGGAAAGCTCGCCGGACGGCATCTGCTCGGATAACTGGGGGAATATTTATGTCGTTGACCAGCAAAACTGCCATGTTGAGAAATTCACGAACACCGGTACTTTTGTCTGCACTATCGGCTCAAATGGCAGCGGCAACGGCCAGTTAAATCTGCCTTCCTGCGGCATCTGTGTGGATAAAAAGGGCTGTTTGTATGTGTGTGACACGGGCAATGGCCGCATTGAGGAATTCAACACGAACGGCGCCTATCTTTGCCAGTGGGGCAATACGGGTTCCCATACGCTTTACGCCTTTGATTACCTGTGCCTGAATCCGATCACCAACATGATCTATGTGGTCTGCGGCGGTACAGTGATGGATTTCCTTTGATTCTCTAATGAATTAAATTAAAGGAAGTTGGTGAAAGGCCTCGTTCCCATTAGGGAGCGGGGCTTTTTTTAAATTTTCGGGTTTAGGTTTACATTAAGAATGAGACAATAAACGGCGCGGAGAATCAGACGAGAATATAAATATCAAATCAGGAAACACCCATGTTAGAAAATCCCAATAAAACTTATGTCATTGCTAAAGGCTGGCGGATAGCCGCTGTGGCAGTTTGGTTTGTTTACGGCGGTCTTGGTGCCTTTCTGATGTGGAAGGTGAATCAGAATGCTGACGCGGATATGGCGAGCCAGGTGATTGGTTATTTAATGGGGTCTACCCTTGTAATTTTCTTTACGGGCCTGCTCATTAACGCGTTTTTTTACCGGTTCGAGATTGGGGACGGCAGTATTCGCAGCGTCGATTTTTGGAGAACCAGAGAAATGAGACTGGCCGACATAAAGGGCTATCAATACTCGCCCAAACGCAACGGCACACTGATCTTTCTTTCTGAAAGCCAGAAAATACAAGTGATGATGTTTTTCGAAAACCCCAAAGATTTTCAACAATGGCTGGAAGCCAACCTTAAGAATTTATCTATCTCACCTTCCCATCAAGACATGGCCGCCGCGTTGAGCGATGAAAGATTGGGCACTAGCGAGGAAGCACGCAGGGCGCAGATTGATCGGGCGAGAAAATGGAAAAAATTGAGCTGGGTGGTAGCGCCGTTTCTTGTCTGGGGCATGTTTTATCCGCATCCCTATGACGCGGTCATTTGGGTCGCGGTTTTGGCTCCAGTGGCAGCGAGCGGATTGTTAATTCTGTTTCCGGCTTTGGTTCGGTTTGACGCGCCGGCAAACAGTGTTTATATACCGGTCTCTCCGTTAGTCGTCATGCCTGGCTTAATTTTGGGAATGAGAGCGCTGCTGGATTGGAATGTTTTTGACTGGCATCACTTTTGGATACCCTTCGCGGCTTTTACCGTATGTTTGTTCATGTTGTATTTCGCCCTGGAAGGTGATTTGCGGAAGCGGCCGGGTTTAATGCTGGTTTGTCTGCTTTATTGCGCTGTTTATGGTTCGGGCGCCGTGGTTTGTTTGAACGGTATTCTGGATAAAAGCGTCCCCGCTTTGTACTCCGCGAAAGTTATCGGTAAGAGGGTTTCATACGGCAAACACAGATCTTATTACATGACGCTTTCACCCTGGGGCGAAGTGACTGAACAAAAAGAATATAGTGTTTTCCCGAATATTTTTCAGTCCCGGCCAGTGGGTCAAAAGGTGACGGTGTCTATCAAAAGCGGGGCGCTGAACGTTCCTTACTACTACATCTATTAAAAGAAGCGGTGGATATGAATTCCAAAATCGGATGGGGCATTTTATCAACCGGGCGGATTGCCCACACTTTCGCGCTAAGCGTCCGCCGGTCAAAAACAGGCTGTTTGACAGCGGTGGGAAGCCGGTCTTTCAAGTCGGCCAAAGCTTTCGCCCAAACACACGAAATTAAAAATACTCATGGCAGTTATGAGGCGCTTCTGGCGGATCCGTCGGTTGAGGCGGTTTATATCGCCACGCCCCATCCGAGCCACGCCGAATGGGTTATTCGGGCGGCCAAAGCGGGTAAGGCGGTGCTTTGCGAAAAACCCCTGACGATGAACGCCAGCGAAGCCAAAAAAGTGGTCGCGACCGCCGGCAAAAATAAAACCTTCTTGATGGAAGCCTTCGCCTATCGGTGTCATCCCCAGACGGCTCAACTGATCAAGCTCATTCAAAGTAAAGTTATTGGTGAGGTGCGGTTAATCCAATCCTCCTTCTGTTTTAACGCCTTCTATAACCCGTTGAACCGGTTGTTCAGCAAAAAACTGGGAGGCGGGGGCATTTTAGACATCGGCTGTTACCCCGTTTCTATCGCGCGGCTCATCGCGGGCGCGGCCAGGGGCAAAGCTTTCGCTGAACCCGTTGTGGTGAAGGCCGTAGGGCACATCGGTCAAAGCGGTGTGGATGAATGGGCCATGGCTTTACTGAGGTTTCCTGGAGATGTTTTGGCCGAAATCACCTGCGGTATCCGCACCCAGGGTGAGGTGATTCTGCGCGTTCACGGCACCAAGGGTTCTATCACAGTGCCGGAGCCATTTGGCTGCGGAATCAAAGCGGGGAAGACTTCAATCTTGGTCCATCGAAATGGTAAAACGGAAAAAGTGGTCGTGAAGAGCGACCGAGGGCTTTATACCTATGAAGCGGATGCCGTGGCACGGGCGTTACGAGAGGATAGACCCCAAAGCCCATCCATGACCTGGGCCGATAGCCTGGGCAACTCTAAAATTCTAGATGGCTGGTTAAAAGCTATTCGATTCCCTCAAATGTAACCGCTTTCTTTTAAATGACAACAATGTAAATTTTTTGGTGTTTGCCTTTAAAAAGAATTTATTTACTATATATCCATAGCTTGATCGGGTTGATTTGCGGCTTGTTATTTTATTAACGTCTGAACGGGGGGATGTCATGACAACCAGTATTAAGATCGCGGGCCGAGCAATTGAGATTCTTCACGTGGAAGACAATTTTGGCGATGCCGGTGTGATGAAGCAGGTGTTGAAAAAGGCGGGGTTTCCCAACCGCTTGACCAATGTGAACACAGGCGAGGCGGCTCTCGATTTTTTAAATCGCAGAAATGCTTTTTCCGCGGCGGTGCAACCGGATGTGGTTCTTTTAGATTTGAAACTGCCGGGTAAAGACGGCCTGGGTGTTTTAAATGAAATTCGTCAAAGTGAAGTTTTGAAAAACATTCCCGTGATTGTTTTGACTGGTTCTGAAAGTGATTTGGATCTGGATTGGGCGAACCGTTTGAAAGCTAATCATTATGTAGTGAAGCCTTTTGAGGTTGAGGGTTACAAAGAACTAACTGACATTCTGCGTAAAATTTGGATGAAAACCTTCCACAAACAGGCTTAGTTAAACTTTCGCTGTTCTTTTTGAGGTCACACCATCCGGGTTAAGGTTTGGCCCCGTTCTCGCTTTTAGTTTCTTTTTCATCCTTCAGGCGCTTTTCAGCGATTTTAACCGCGATGGCCGCGGATTCCTCGGTGGGGACTCCCTCAGTTTTGCGTTCATATTCCTTTTCAGCCCGGTCGTTTTTTTTGATGATGATTTTCTTTTCGTTGGTCTCGGTTTCACCTGGCAGCTGAAAGCGCAATTCCTGTATGAGCATCATGATGGTGGCCGCGACGGGCAGGGATAAAAGCGCCGCGAAGGGTCCCACGAGGACGCTGCCCGTGAGGAGGGAAAAGAGAATAACCGCGGCTGGCAGACGGAACTGCTTGCCAAATATCTTGGGAATGAGAATGCGGCTCTCCACTTCCTCGTAAATCAACATGGTGAATAAAACGATCAGGGCGGCTGTCTGCCCCTGAGACAGGGCGTCCAACGCCGCTGGCCCCACCGAGAGAAAAACACCGAGATAGGGCAGCACATCCGCCACGCCGGCAAAAAACGCGAATACCATGGGGTTGTCCGCGCCGACCAAGGTGAGAAGGATAAAGGTTAAAAGCATAATCATCGTACTCAGAAGCATTTGCCCCCGGATGTAAGCGCCCACGATGTTTTCCAGATTCAGCAGGATGCGGGAGAGCCTCACATGATGGGCGCGCGGAACCAGGCTAAAGAGGCCGCCCCGCAGGACGTCCCTTTCCAGCATGATGTAAAAAGCCAGGAAGATACCGCTGATGCCGTAAATCACCAATTCAACAATCTTGACGCTGTAGTTCATCGCGATGGCTCCGCCGTCATACTTGTATTTTCCATGCCGCACCCAGTCCGCCAGGGAATAGGCGAAGGGAATGTCGGCCAGGCGGTCGGCCAGTTGTGCCCGCAGAACAGGCAGTTGATCATTCAGCGTAGAAAGCTCATCTACCAGCGGCCGGATGGCCATCATCACAACCAGGGTCACAGCGATAAGCATCATGAAAAAAACCAGCACGATGGAAGTGACGCGACCGAGGCCGCGGTTTTCCAAAAATTTCACCGGAGAATTTAAGGCGCAGACCAGAAAAAGGGACATGCTGAGCACGCAAAGGACGGGCAGTATTTTGCCCACCAGCCACAAGGCGGCGGCCCCTAAAACGATCAGAAGTAAAGTGGAAGGGGCTATCTCTAAACGATGATGGTTGAAAGCGTGAGTGGGATCGCTTTTTGAAATCTTTGCCATTGTAACCTCGTTGGTTCGGCCAGGTGATTGTCATTAACGGCATTCAATCATCTCTCAGTTCTAGTTGACGGCCCCCGCCAAAAAATGTCAAGCGAGCGGTTTCTAAAATTTCAGAGCGCTATCAAATTGATAGCTAGAATTTTGATGAAAATTATTCGAGGTGATGACGGACATAATGAGGGCACCCTCTAGAAAAGCCGCGGAATGGGTTTTAGTATTTTTATGACTCGTGATTAATGACCGGCGTAAAGAGGAGTAGATATGAATTTTTTTATTTTGTTTTTTTGGCAGGAATCCCAAAAAATAAAAATCAGCCAGAGACGGATGGAAAGTGGAAGCGGTTTTAAAAAGACTTTGATGATTTGCGGCCTTTTGATTTTTGGATGGGGAGGCGTGGAAAAGGCATCCGCTTTGACCCTGCCGATTTTAACCCCGCTTCCCACCATCGTACCCACGCCGCCGGCTCAGCAAAATATCAACACCGATTCCAGAATGGCATCGATTAGCGGACAGCTTTTGAATTTATTGGCGGAGGGGCGCGCCGGTATGCAGGGACCGGGGTCGACTGAGACTGTTTTTGCCCTGGTAGCGCCCTTTATCTATAACACCAATCCCGCTTTGACCACTGGGTCATCTTTGCCGGAGTGGGATTTTGATCCCGAAGTCGAACTGCTGCATTCAGCTCCGTTGTTCAGGGGCGTCCTTCTGACAGAAGTGCTGGAAGCGGACGCAGCCATCTATCCGGATAATTCGCAGTACAACCTGAATACTTTTTCAGGACAGCTGCAGGCGAACTTCACGGATCAGGGCGTGGGGTTTGATGCCTCGCCTTTCGTGGCCTATAAATCCAATTTTGTGATACCGGCGAATAATTCGGGTTACGGCTGGGTGAATGACGTGGAACTGGGTTTTAACTTCAACCGTATTTTGGGGACAGGTGGTGACAGCGACGGTCGCAGAAGCGTGGATGGAAAAGACCGGCTGGAGATTGATTTTAATCCCGGCGTCAGCCAAAGATTTTTCAAGGTCAATGACGGTTCGGGAAATATCTCGGACACGGGTTCCAGTGCTTTCGAGGCCGAATTTCCCGTGGTTTACCGCTTTAACTCACGGTTGGCAATGACTTTTGATCTGGCCGCCTACACGCGCTATTACAACGTCAACCAGGTTCCCGCTAACGAGGACCGGGTGGATGAGACTATCAGCATACCCGTCTTTTTAGGTTGGACCATGATTCCGGACTGGAACATGAAGCTGCAGATTTTGGGTGCTTATACCCAGCAGTTTTCGACAGCCCAGGACCAAAACATTGTGCAGCTCAATACCGGAGTGAATTTACAAGCGGCCTTTTAAGCCCCGCAGACTCCTCAAAATGGTTTTCAAATTGATAGCTGAGAGTCGAGAAAAAGTACCGAAACTGATCGGACCTAAGCGAAATCTAGAATTTTCCCCTGCCGCCGGCGCGCGGCACAGTCCTTGCTTAGATTAAAGCTGTAGGTTAACGACTAACATTTTTGAAAATGAACAGGGAGAAAGCACATGAAAAAGTTAACGGCAGCGGTGATGGGATTTTCACTTGTCGCGGGTCTGGGCACGGCCTCCGCAGATGAGGGACTTCTGCAAACCAAACCTATTTTGAAATCGGACACCTCGGTGAAGTCCGCTGTGGGCGCCAATAGCGAAATGGGAAGCGCGAAAGTCTCTGTGACTGAAAACAATAGAGTGGAGGTAGACAAGGTTTCGCTTCATAAAATCGAAACGAAAATTGTCGACACGAGAAAAGAACTGGTCCGTGATTTTAAACGCCTGTCCGATGACAAAAAGCGCCTGGAAAGCGCTGAGGCCAGCGCGAGCGCTGAGATTCAGACCGAGGTGGATAAAGACCACGAAGTGGTCGCGAAAGATATCGAACGTCTGAAAAATCACCTGGAGAAAAAAGTCGCCGAAGACAAGGCTGTGGTGGCCAGATACGAGGACCGCGTCGCGGCGGATCGAAAGGAACTGGAAAGAAAAACGAAGAAAGTGGAAGAAGAGACAGCTGATATGACCGCGGCCCAGGAAAAAAATGACCAGGAAACCGTGGACAAGCTGAAAACCCAGGTCGAAGCGGACAAGGATCAGTTGGAAAAGCAAAAAGTCAAATT